>CAXSFX010000012.1:0-38321 GCA_964236655.1 uncultured Acidobacteriaceae bacterium
ACATGCAATGGATGAAGCGAAATGACGGGCGTGCGGCGAAGAAGCTGGACCGTGAGATTGAGTTTCATTTGCAGGAGTTGACGCGCGCCAACATGGAAGCGGGCATGACGCCGGGGGAGGCGCGGCGGCAAGCGCGGATTGCTTTTGGAGCGGGGGACCAGGTGCGGCAGCAGTTGCGCGAGATACATACCGCAGCCGTTTGGGAGGCGGCCATGACCGCTGCGAAGTCTGCCCTTCGATTCTTCCGCAAATCGCCGTCGTTTTCGCTTGCTATCATCCTGACCCTGGCGCTGGGCATCGGGGCCAACACTGCCGTGTTTTCAGCGATTGATGCAGTGTTGCTACGCTCGTTGCCGTTCCCGCAGGGCGACCGGCTGGTGGCACTGGCGCAGTACGACTCGAAAAGCAAGGACCCGGAAAGCAACCCGGCACCGATACGGCTGGAAGACTGGAACAAGGGGAACCGGACGTTTGAGGCCATCAGCGGCTACTACACCGAGGATGTTTCCGAAACTTCAGGCGCGCTGCCGGAGCGGTTGCAGCGGGCGCTTGTCGCACCGCGCTTCCTTGAAGTCTGGGGCGTTATGCCTGCGCTGGGGCGGTCGTTTACGGCGGAAGAGGAGCACTTCGGCGGTCCACAAACCGCGCTTATCAGCAACCGGTTGTGGCGGCGGCACTTCAACAGTTCACCGGATATGACGGGAAAACGCTTGAAAGTCGGGGCTTTTTCCTATGCCGTGGTTGGAGTCATGCCGGCAGGGTTTGCGTTTCCGGCGCGTGAGGTGGACGTGTGGGCACCTGTGCCGGTGGATGCACCCTATGCGCAAAGCCGCGAGTCTACCTGGTACATCACGACCGGGCGCTTGAAGCCGGGCGTGACGCTTGCACAGGCGCGGGCCGACCTGGCCACGGTACAGCAACAGCTTGGCCGGCAGTATCCCAAGACGGATCGTGATCTGCGGGTGACGATGAAGCCGCTCAAGAGTGTTGTTATCGGAGAGGCGGGCGGCTCGCTGTGGCTGCTGTACGGCTCGGTGACGCTGCTGCTGTTGATTGCATGTATTAACATCGCGGCGTTGCTGCTGGCGCGCACAAGCGGGCGCGAGCATGAGATTTCAGTACGGTTTGCGCTTGGGGCTTCGCGCGGAGCCGTCTTTGCGCAGCTGCTGAGTGAGACTCTTGCGCTGGCGCTTGCCGGTGGGCTGCTGGGACTGGCGGTTGCCTATGGAGCGGTACGGGTTTTGCCGCAGATTGCGACGACGCTGCCGCGTGCTGAAGAAATTGCGATTCGTCCGAAAATCCTGTTGTACACGCTGGTTTGCGCATTGTGTACAACGCTGCTGTGCGGGTTGCTACCTGCACTGCGAGGTGCCCGGCGAGAGCTTGCACGGTCGCTGGCGCTGGGCAGCCGGTCGCAGGTTTCGGGATCGGGAGGTTCGGGATTTTTTGGGCGCGGGTCGCTGCAGTGGGTGCTGGTGACGGCGCAGGTTGCGCTTGCGGTGACGCTGCTGATTGGGGCGGGCTTGCTGGTGCGGTCATTCGAGCAGCTTGGCCGCGTGAGCCTGGGGTTTGAACCGGGCCATGTGCTGACGTTGCAGATCAGCGGGTCCTATGGGGAGACGGCGGATATGAAAGCCCTGACGCAGCGGATTGACCGTACTCTTGATGCGCTGCGCGCGGTGCCTGGGGTGGAAGCCGCAGCAACAGCCGCTGCACTGCCGGGGGTGGGCGGGCAGGTGCCTACGAGCTGGAAGCTGGTGGATGGAGCGCACGATCCAAATCGGGACATCCTGTCCGATGTGCGGTATGTTTCGTCCGGCTACTTCCAGACGATGGGTATTTCTTTACTGCGCGGCGAGGCTTGCAAGGCAGGCGGCGCGGTGCAGACGATGCTGGTGAACCGCAGCTTTGCCGACCGGTACCTGGGTGGAGCGGAAGTGCTTGGGCGGCACCTGCGGACTGCGGCGGAGCACTCCTTTATCGAGGCGGGGGTGATTGGGGGCATCGTGGCCGATGCGCGTGAAGGGGGATTGAGCCAGGCGCCTGCGCCTACGGTGTACTGGTGTGCAAGCGCGCCGGATCCGAGTCCCTACTACCTTGTGCGCGTGCATGGCGAGCCGATGGCCATGGCGCAGACGCTGCGGCGCACCATCGGAGTTGCCGAGCCTAGCCGGTCAGTGTACGGAGTGTCTCCGCTGGAGCAGCATTTGAGTGAGACGCAGGCGGAGAACCGGCTGCGGACTGCGCTGTTGACGCTTTTTGCGGGTACGGCGGTGGCACTGGCTTGTGTCGGGCTGTATGGAACGTTGAGCTATCTTGGCCGCATGCGGCAGCGTGAGATGGGGCTGCGGCTTGCGCTGGGTGCGTCGCGTTGGCAGGTGGCGCAGCGGTTTTTGACGCAGGGGCTGCGTGTGGTGGTATTTGGTTGCGGGGCGGGCGTGGTGCTGGGTTGGTTGGGGAGCAGGCTGCTGGCTGGGATGCTGTACGGTGTGACGGCGAGCGACCCGGCGACGTATGCGGGTGTGGTGGTGCTGGTGGCTTGTGTTGCCATGTCGGCGTCGCTGCGACCGGCGTTGAGGGCGGCTTGGATTAACCCTGTGCAGGTGCTGCGGGATGAGTAGTGAGCTATGTTACAGGCGCTTATGCATGTTATGTCGGGTTGACTGCTTGTATAGGTGACGCAGTTAGTTGGGGTGGGAGCGAGGGTTAAAGGCAGAAGCAGGTCCTTCGGCTTCGCTTAGGATGACATGGGGTTTCTGAGCGGAAGCTTCACTTAGGATGACATCGGTTTCTGAATTCCTACTTTGCACACCTTCTCAGGATGACATGGTCACCTGACACTAACTCTGCTTTTGTCTTGGTAAGTTAGAAATTAGTGGATTTGAGGTTCAGGCGTAAGCTGCAAACCAAGATCGGCAAAGTGCTTCCGGTTTTCTGTCATTAAAGGTAAATGGTTTTCTAGTGCAGTAGCGGCTATCAGGATGTCTGCCAAGCTAACTGTGCGTCCAAGGCGCGCTTGCTCGGCTTTCAGCTTGCCGGCATAGCGGCCGATCTCCGGCGTAACAGATAGTATCTCAAGTTTACTTAGAAAACCTTCTATTCGGTTTTCTTCTTGGGGCCGGGCTCCAGCGTACACCTCCGCTACATTCACCGCTGAAGTTGCCAAAGTGGTACTGCCGTCCGCTATGATCCTCTCCAACTCTACTCGCCGTCCGCCTCGATTTCGCAATGCATCAATCAATACTGTCGTGTCGAGCAAAACCGTCACAGGCCCTCACTGGTTTCAGCGCGTAGCTTACGCACCCATGCCTCAGTCCCCATTGCGGCTAGTTCGGGGTGATCTTCGTCCTTCCAAACAGGCTCGTCGCTTTGGAGGAAGGCAAGCAGCTGGCAGCGTTTCAACTCCTTCTCCGCTAATTTTGTCAGAAATGCGCTGCGACCGCGTGCCCCAACCAAGGCGTCAATTTGTGCGACTATGTGTTGCGGAAGAACTACATGTGCTCTTTGGGTAGCCATACATCCTCTGACATTAGTGTGACATGAAAAGCCCACTTGCGCAAAGAAGGCATAGCGGTGGATGGACGAGGGAGCCGGTGCGATCATGAGGCAAGTGCTGAGGTGAGGGTGGGGGAAGAACTAGGCGGGTTGCCGACAGAGGCGCGGCATGCGGGGTCGGCGGAGCTGGATGCGCTGACTCCGCTGGAACTGGTGCGGGTGATGCATGCTGCCGATGGGGAGGCGCTTGCGGCGGTGGAGCGGGCGTTGCCGCAGGTGGCGGCGGTGATTGCGGCGGCGGCGGTGCGGCTGGGACCTGGGACTGATGGCGGCGAAAGACCAGGGCAGCCGGGCAGCCGGGGCAGGTTGATATATGTAGGGGCGGGGACGTCGGGGCGGCTGGGGGTGCTCGATGCGTCGGAGTGCCCTCCCACCTTTCATACGCCGCCGGAGATGGTGCAGGGGGTGATCGCGGGTGGGGAGCGGGCGCTGCGGCAGGCGGTTGAGGGCGCGGAGGACGACCCGGAGCTTGGGGTAACGGCCATGCGGGAGCTTGGGGTGGGATCGCGCGATGTAGTAGTCGGCATTGCGGCAAGCGGGCGTACGCCGTTTGTGCTGGGGGCCATGCGGGCGGGCAGGGAAGCGGGGGCGCTGACGGTTGGGGTGAGTTGCGTGCCGGGGTCGCCGGTGGAGTTGGGCGGGGAGCTGTCGGTGACGATGGCGACGGGCGCGGAGGTGGTGACCGGCTCGACTCGGTTGAAAGCGGGGACGGCGACCAAGCTGGTGCTGAACATGATTTCTACCGGGGTACTGACGCGGCTGGGGTACGTGCATGGCAACCTGATGGTGAATGTGCAGCCGACAAATGCGAAGCTGCGGGACCGGGCGGTGCGGATCGTAGGGGAGCTGGCCGGGGTGAGGGTGGCGGAGGCGGCGGGGCTGCTGGATAGCGCCGGGGGTGAGGTGAAAACAGCGGTGGTGATGTACAGGCTTGGGGTGGAGGTTGGGGAGGCTCGGTCGAGGCTGCTGGAGATGGGCGGGGTGTTGAGGCGGGTGATTGGGACTTAAGACATATCGGCTTAGTTATGTAGCTTCGGACATATTGCAAATACGCCGTAAGTACGTTGCAGGTGCATGTCCAGGGCATTTCATAGTAGGTGTAAGCGAGCCGGGAAACCGGACACTACCCTTCTGTCAAAAAATTGCATGTCATACATTCTGAAAAAGTCATGGTAGCTGTGAGAATGCTTTAGGGCTCCATGAAGTATTTCGTAAATGTTAGACAGAGATGGTGACGGGGATGGTGAAGCCTGTCTCCGTGATGCCTTGCGCTGCTCCTTCCGCCTGGTCGGCGACATCTACTCCGGTAGAGGCGTAAGGGTCATGGCAATGCAGAATCTCCAATTATCCGTGTTGGACCAGGCACCTGTGGCAGAGGGTAGCAGTGCGGGCGAGGCGCTGGACCGCTCTGTAGACCTGGCGCGGCATACGGAGGCGCTGGGCTATCGCCGCTTCTGGATGTCGGAGCATCACGCGATGGCGACGCTGGCCTGCTCTGCGCCTGAAGTGGTACTGGCGCGCATCGGTGCCGCGACGCGCACCATATGCATCGGGTCGGGCGGCGTGATGCTGCCGCATTACTCGGCGTTCAAGGTCGCGGAGGTTTTCAGTACCCTGGAAGCCATGTATCCGGGCCGGGTGGACCTGGGGGTGGGACGTGCGCCCGGGGGCGGTCCCATCGAGTCACAGGCGCTGCGGCGCGATCGCGGGAGCTTGCCCGCGGATGACTTTCCGGAGCAGGTTGCGGAGCTGCTGGCTTGGCTGGGACAGGGTGACGGGTTTCCGGCGAGACACCCGTTCGGCAGAGTGCGGCTTTCTCCTGCTTTTTCCGGATTTGGCCCGGAGGTGTGGTTGCTTGGGTCGAGTATGTGGGGTGCTGCGGCGGCTGCACAGTGGGGACTGCCGTATGCGTTTGCACACTTTTTTAGCCCCGTAGCGACGCGGGCAGCCCTGGAAAGCTACGCGCGCGCGTTTCAGCCGTCCGGTTACAAGGGCAGGCTTGTCGCGCCCCGAGCTGTGGCTGCGGTGGGCGTGATTGTTGCCGATACCGATGAGGAAGCGCGTTACCTGCACAGTAGTGTGCGGCTGCTACAGGTGAGGATTCCGCAGGGAGACCGGCGGCCTGTAGCGGCTCCTGAGAATGCGCTTGCGGAGCTGCATGAGTTTGGGGAGGCGTCGGGCGTTGAGCAGCCTGCGGCTTCCGGCTCCAATGATCAGGGGGAGTTTCCTCGCTACATTGTGGGCAGCCCGGCAACGGTGCGGAGGGAGTTGGGTGCCATGGCGGCTTCGCTGGGGCTTGAAGAGATCGTGGTGAACACTATTACGCATAATCATGCAGCGCGGCTGCGGTCGTACACGCTGCTTGCGGAGGCGTTTGGGATTGAACGCGGGAAAATGAATCAGCTTTTGCCGCTCAGGCAAGATAAACGGCGAACGTGCTCAAGGATGCGGGACTGATGGTTGAACGTGTGTACAAGATTAAGGAAGAGCGGCCTATCCTCGCTCCATTCCGCTTTTGGCGGACTCGCATGAGAAATAGGGCTAATGCAGCATAATCGTTTTCGAAGCGCGCGTTGATCAGGACCTAAGCAAAGGCAATTTGTGGAATTTATTGATGCATATATGAAATCTTCATATAACTCTACTTAGGAGCGGAATTTAGATAAAACCTTCGAAAACTCTTCAAGATTTGAGGCTCTAAATCCTTTGTAGCTTTGACAGGAGTCTTGTCGCCTGCATAAGGCCCGCTGAACGCGATCCAAAGTGTCCGGCCCCGCAAGTCTACGAAATAGGAGTCGTCATAGTCCACGCCGCCTCCACCCGGTCCATAGTAATAAAATACAGCGTGCGCAGCGGGAACGCGCTTAGGCGGTATATCCTGAAGACCGGTCGGGGCATATCTTCTCAGAGAATCCACCTTGAATGGAATGCTGAGGAGCGTGACATCAATGACGGCATTGTCTTCGTCCTGAGCTGCTGCGAGATTCGCCGACTCGGGCTTTGTTGCTAGGTTGCCAAGAAGCTTCGCTTCCATTGGCTCACTAACTCCCGGCACACGTACTATCGGTGCAATCTTGTACTTCGGCGGGTACTCAAAGCAGAATCCGTACTTATCATTGACAAAGACCCGCCATCCTATGTGTGTAGGTTGCTCATGACACAAAGGCTGACCAAAGGTTAGCGTTGAAGCAACACAAAAGATTGCAAAAACAGCTGATCGAATTTGACACGGGTACATCACGGGGTCCTTGAGCGGCAATCGAAGCTTGTACTGAAGGTTCAATGAGCCCTCCACGGCCAAACTCTTCCAGATTATACGTGCGATACCGGTCACAATTACTGATTTATCATAAGGTCGGCTCTGTAAAGTGGCTTTTCGTTGATAATCATTCGTGGACAATCGCGAGAAGCATAGGAGGAAATTCATGGAGAGGCATGAGATTTCAAACGATGAGTTGATCGGGGTTGCGGCTGGCACCTTGAAGCGTCATGTTGTAAAAGATCGTATATTTGGCGATGTCGGCGCGGCGCTGTTGAGCGAAGTGGGGGATATTTATACCGGCGTTAGTGTTGACACGGCGAGCTGGGGGCTTTGTGCCGAACGAAGCGCCATGGCAGCTATGATTACGGCGGGACAATATCGTATCCACAAAATCGTGGCGGTTTGGAAGGACGAGCGTTCGGGAAAGTTATATATTTTGCCGCCATGCGGAGTTTGCCGTGAGTTTATGTGCGCCGTGGACGAAAGTAACATGGAGGCTGAAGTTGTTCTCGGCAGGATGAAGTCCGCGGAATTAAAAGAGCTTTTACCTTTGCATGGGTGGTCTAGGCCCTTGGATCAAGTCTGACCCATCATCATCGCGCCTGTCACTATCACCGCAATAATTGAATGATTGATTGGTAACTCCCGAATTTATACATGGTGTATGTGCGCGACCGGGATCGTAACAACGGCGATTTAATTTGCCCCCTCAGCTTACCCCGTAGTGCCTTTGTTTTTCCGGGTACGGGTATAAGTACGCGTTTCTGAACTTTAGCGAAAGCAGGAACAATGCAAGGAGATAAGGCAAAAGCAGATCCTTCGACTACGCTCAGGATGACACCGATTTTTCTTGCATACGCCCTTTATAGGATGATGCGGTTTTCTTACATGACGCTAACTTCGCTTTTGCCTTTTGAGGCTAATTTGACCTTTTTAGCCTAACTGTTTGCGGAGCGTAGGGATGACCTGCGCGCCTAGCAGCTCGGTAGCGTGGAGCAGTTTGGCATGGGGCAGGGCGGCTACGCTCATTTGGAAGGACAGGCGGGAGATGCCGCCAAGGGACTCATGGTAGTGGAGGATTTTCTCTACGCAGGCTTGTGGGTCGCCGACGATGAGGGCACCCGAGGGGCGGCGCAGGGCTTCAAACTGGCTGCGAGTGACGGGCGGCCAGCCGCGCTCCTGACCGATTTTTGTGAAGGCGGCAGCGTAGCCGGGGAAGAAGTCGTCGGCTGCCTGCTTGTCGGTATCGGCGACGTAGGCGAGGGCGTGGATGCCGACTTTTAGCTGCTCGGGCGGGTGGCCGGCGCGGGCTCCGGCTTGGCGGTAGAGGTCGACGAGCGGGCGGAAGCGGTGCGGCTCACCGCCGATGATGGCAACCATGAGCGGCAGACCGAGGGTGCCCGCGCGGGCGAACGAGGCCGGGGTGCCGCCGACGCCGAGCCAGACAGGGAGCTGCGTTTGGAGGGGGCGCGGGTACACGCCCTGGCCTGTGAGCGGGGCGCGGTGGCGGCCTGTCCAGTTGACATTGTTGCTTGCGCGGAGCTTGAGGAGCAGGTCGAGTTTTTCGGCGAAGAGCGAGTCATAGTCTTCTAGCGCGAGGCCGAACAGGGGGAAAGATTCGACGAACGAGCCGCGCCCGGCGACGATTTCAGCGCGTCCGCCGGAGAGCAGGTCGAGTGTGGCGAACTCCTGGAAGACGCGGACCGGGTCGGCGGCAGAGAGCACGGTGACGGCGGACGACAGGCGGATGCGCCTAGTGATGGAGGCGGCCGCGGCGAGGATGATGGCTGGGGCGGAGTCGAGGTACTCGGGCCGGTGATGCTCGCCGAGGCCGAAGACGTCGACCCCGGCCTGATCGGCAAGGGTGATTTCTTCAAGCAGGTCGCGCATGCGCTCGGCAGCGGTGGGGGTGATGCCGGTCGCGGGGTCGGGGACCAGGGCGGCGAAACTGTCGATGCCGATTTGCATGGTGGGTGCGGCTCCTACGGGCGGGTGCTTTCGGTAGAGCAGATGACGCGAATCGAGGAAAGATGCGAACCGGTCTTCACCTTGGACGCAAAACCTTGGACGCAAAAAACCTCGATCTAAAGATGCTGTGGCGTCCTGTAGTAAAACAGTTTGCATTCGCCCCAATCTTCAATTACAACGATGACCATCCTCGAATATGAAGGTGCGCCATGTTCCCGGCAATTCTCCTCTTAGCGGTAATCTTCATAGGTTCAATGATCCCTGCAAACCCGCCTACGCCTGCTGCTCCGCTCACTCCAGATATAACACTTACTCTCGGACGCCTTGATACAAAGCGTTTTCTTTCGGGCGAGGAGAAGCCGCTGTGGGGATCCATGAGCGACGCGATGAAAGCCGTTCTTAAAAGCGAAGACACGCTAGAAACCATGCACAGTCAGATCAATGCGCAATTTGGTGCTGAAGACAAAATCCTCCATGAAGATGCGCTGCCCGCGCCGAATGGAATCATGGTCTATACGCGCACTGTGAAGTTCCATAACTATCCGAGCTCCCTGGTAATAACCTTCGCTTTTGGACAACCTAAAGATGGAGGAGATGCTTCCATTGAAGGTTTTCACATTACCCCTGAAGCAAATCCAGCACCCTCGTCTTACATGGAGTACAAGGATAAAATTCCTTTATTCTTCCCCCTGGAAGGAAAGTGGACGATTTATCAAGGTGGACGGACTGTCAGCCAGAACTATCATGCAGCTGCTGTGGATCAACGCTTTGCCTATGATATAACACTAATCCGGGATGGTGCTCTTTATACGGGGGATGGCACGCGCAATGAGCAATGGTACGGCTTTGCTCAACCGGTGCTGGCTGATAGTAAGGGGCACATTGCAATCGCAGCCGACACACTGGCGGACAATCCGCCGAACAAGCCTGATGCAGCGGCGGCACCTTATGGCAACAGTATTATTATCGACCACGGCGATGGAGAGTTCTCAGTCTATGCCCATCTAAAGCACGGTAGTCTTTTGGTAAAAGCAGGTGACAAAGTCGAGCCTGGGCAAAAAATAGCGCTAACCGGTAACAGCGGAAACTCGCCCTTTACGCACCTTCATTACCATCTTCAAACGACAGCGGTATGGTTCAATAGTGAAGGGCTTCCGGTTTTCTTTAAGGATGTCTTGGTCAATGGTTCCCCCATCGAGAATGCGGAGCCAGTACGAGGCGATACGATTGAATCGCGTAAACAGGTAAAAGCGAGTAATAATTCAGCTTTGTGAGAGCGAGCAAGAAAATGGCGCTGGGGAGCTTGAAACCATATTGAGACGGCGCATGATTGTTCCAGTAAATTGAGGTGCAGTTGAGAGGAGCTGAACTTACTGATGAATATCTCTCTTGAGCGATGGTACTGGACGGCATGTGCAATTCCACTTGCCGCCGCTACTTTTTATAGTTGCTTTTTGCTAGCACATTTCTCTCGGTTGCCCACATCTGTTCCAATCCACTTTGAGATGGATGGCAGCCCTAACGGCTACATGAACAAACGCTCTGGCTGATCTTATCGCCGGTACTTCTCAGCGCATTAGTGGCACTCGTTTTCACGACTAAACCCGGGCTCGGCATTTTTCCTTTGAGCACAACGGCTGTGATGTTTTGGGCCATGACAGGAATGGTTTGCGGCGCATTTTTTGAAGTAGTACGCTCCGCTGCGCTGGGAAGCCGATACCGCTTTTTGCCAATGCTTATTGGAGCAATTGCAATTCTGATGGCTGAAATCTTCTTAAGCGCATCGTTACGCCATTGGTGGACCTAAATCAGGTAGACCCATAAGTATTCAACAAGCGTGATGTGTGTAGCCAAGTGATAGTTCATCTACTGCCACTTAAAAATTATCCAGGCAGCATGAAGTCCAACGCGCGCACCAAGTAGGCTTTGAGTTCCTTGCGGGGCACTACCGCGTCCAGCATGCCGTGGGCCAGCAGGAACTCGGAGCGTTGGAAGCCTTCGGGGAGTTTTTGGCGGATGGTTTGCTCTATGACGCGGGCGCCGGCGAAGGCGATGAGGGCGCCGGGCTCGCCGATGTTGAGGTCGCCGAGCATGGCGAACGATGCGGTGACGCCGCCGGTGGTGGGGTCGGTGAGGACCGAGAGGTAGGGCAGGCCCGCTTCATCGAGCTTGGCCAGCACGGCAGCGATTTTTGCGAGTTGCATGAGGGACACGATGCCCTCCTGCATGCGTGCGCCGCCCGAGGCGGAAACGATGATGAGCGCGCAGCGGTTGGCAAGGGCGCGGTCCACGGCGCGGGCAATGGTTTCGCCGACAACCGCACCCATGGAGGCGGCGATAAAGGTGAACTCCATGGCCGAGATCACGACGCGGTGCGGGCCGATGTGGCCTTGCGCGTTCACAACCGCGTCATTGAGGCCGGTGGCTTTCTGGGCCGCGGCAAGGCTGGCCTTGTAGTTCTTGGGGCCGGTGAAATCGAGCGGGTCGGTGGAGCGCAATTCGCCGTCGGTAAGCTCATAGCCGGGTTCAAGCAGGGCGTCGATACGCTCGCGTGCGCCGAGGCGGTTATGGTGGCCGCACTTGGTGCAGACCTGCTGGTTGGCTTCGACATCTGCCTTCCACACGGTTTGTTCGCAGCCTGGGCACTTGGTCCACAAGCCTTCGGTGCGCACGGTCTTTTCGCCGTCTACTTCAATCCCGGACTGTTCCCGCTTGAACCAGCTCATCGTTGTATACGCACGGTGTGTGCAGGCCTTCCATGGGCGCAGCGCCCACCCTAGTGTAAAGCCCGCCAGGTGCCTGTGCCATGCGGCATATCTCCGCGGCTGTGGATGTACATCCGTATATTCTGGATTTCAGGCCCGGCGCGAGCCGACACTATAGCCCGCAGGGTCGAGAGACCCCTGTGCAGACTGACAAGGAGTAGTTTCATCATCGAGACATCAAGCGCGGCAGCCGGTCAAAACTCACTGGAAAACGCGACCGGCGCAACGCCTGTACGTGCCGCAAGCGAGCGCATGGAGCATGTGCTTCTTCTGCTCACCATTGTGGCTGCCTGGGTGGTGCTGGAGTTTCGCGGCATCTTTTCGCCTGGGCTGCTGGACGATGTAGACGCGCTGTACACCGAGTGCGCCCGTGAAATGCTGGTACGGCACGACTATGTGACGCCGTTTATCGACGGTATCCGGTTTTTCGACAAGCCGCCGCTGATGTACTGGATGGCTGCCGGGTCGATGCGGCTGTTTGGCATAAACGACTGGGCTGCCCGGCTGCCGCTGGCGCTGCTTACCCTGGCGCTGCTCTTGGCGGTATGCGCTTTGGGTACGCGGCTGTTTAACCGGCGCGGAGGCTTGTACGCGGGGCTGGTGACAGTGACCTGCATCGGTCCGTACCTGTTTACGCGCTTTGTGATCCCGGACATGCTGCTGGCGTTGTGGATGACGCTTGGGGCGCACCTGCTGGTGGAGGCGGTGGGGCTGCTGGGGCAAGCCGTTGTGCCGGAGCGGCGGTTGCGATGGGTGTGTTGGGGCTTTGCGGCGGTGGCGGCGCTGAACGTGCTTACCAAGGGACTTATCGGCCTGGTGTTTCCGCTGGGCCTGGTGTTGCTGTACCTCCTTGCCACGCGACAGTTGCCGCTGCTGCGGCGCATGTACGTGGGCACAAGCACGCTTGTGTTTCTGCTGCTGGCCGCGCCGTGGCATGTGCTGGCGGCAGTACGCAATCCGGCGGTGGCAGGGTCGGCGGTGGCGCGGGGCTGGTTGTGGTTCTTCTTTGTCAATGAGCAGTTTTTACGATTTCTAGGCAAGCGCATTCCGCATGACTACGGGCAGTTGCCCATTCCGCTGTTTCTGGGGCTGGGCATTCTGTGGCTGGCACCATGGGCCAGCTTTCTACCGGCGGCGATTGCCGGGGCATTTAAGAAGCTGCGGGCCGGGGCGGGCCGGGAACGTGATAGCGCGCTGCTGCTCCTGCTATGGGCCGGGCTGGTGTTCGGGTTTTTCTGTTTCTCGTCGCGGCAGGAGTACTACTCACTACCGGCGCTGCCTGCCTTGGCACTGCTCGCCGGGGGATTGCTGGCGCGCGCCCACGACGATCGCGCGGCGCGGCGGCAGGTGCTGCTTGCCGGCCGCTGGGTCGTGCTGCCGGTATCGCTCGTTGTTGCCGGGTTGACCGGGTACTTTGCGCTGACGGCTCCAACGCCGCCCCCGGGCATGGACATTGCGGCACTTCTCAGCTCAAACCCGGCGAGCTACACGCTTTCCCTGGGGCACGTTCTTGACCTTACCGGGCGAGCCATGGGGGCGTTCCGACTGCCGTTGGCTGCTTTATGCATTGCCATGCTGGCAGGCGTGCTGCCCAGCCACTTGCTCCGTGTGCGGGGGCGGCATCTCGCTGCCAATCTTTTGCTTGCCGTAGCCGGCGTTGCGGTGCTGCTGTGCGTGCATGAGGGGCTTGTGCGCTTTTATCCCATTCTCGGGTCCAAGCCGCTGGCACTGGCTATCAATGCGCAGCTGCGGCCCGGCGACGAGGTCCTGATCGACGGAGAGTACACGCTGGGTTCGAGCATCAACTTTTATACGCAGCAGCCGGTGCTGCTGGTAAACGGGCGTATGAACGGTACCTGGTACGGCAGTTACTGGCCCGATGCGCCGCACATTTTCCGTACGGATAGTGAGCTGCGCCAAATGTGGGCTGCAGGCACGCATCGGTTGTTTCTGCTGACATATGATCCAAAACGTGTGGAGGACCTGGCGCGGTATGGGGCTGTGGTGACGGTTGCTGCTTCAGGCGGTAAGACAGTGTTGAGCAACTGTGCCCGGGCTTGCGGCATGGTTGTTGGGGAGTGACGCTTACCGTGAACCCGCCTAGTGCCCGGCGTGATACGGGTGCCCGGCGAGGATAGTGGCGGCGCGATACAGTTGCTCGGCCAGGATGAGGCGGGCAAGTTCATGCGGCAGCGTCATGGGGCCGAGTGAGAGCAACAGGGTGGCACGCTCCAGGGTAGGGGCGCTCCAGCCGTCAGCAGGGCCTACTGCAAAGACAAGTAGCTGGGTTGCGGCTTGCCTATGTGTATCAAGGAGCGCGGCAAGCTGGTCTGAGGAGAGAGTACGCCCGCGCGGGTCGAGCAGAACGGTAACAGGGGCGGTGCGCAGCTTTATCTTGGCAAGTGCGTCAAGGAACGCGGCTTCCGTGCGATGGTGGGCAGCAGTTACTGGGAAGTACGGTATTGTGCGCTGAACATATCCTTCTACAAGCTGGGCTACAGAGCCGGTAAAAGGGCGCGGGCTGATTCCGCTAAGTTGCAGTTTCATGCATTGATTAAAAGATTGCTGCTCGCCGCATAGCTTTGAAAAGCAGGTTGGGTTTTATAAAGAGGCTTGCTCAGGGTGGCACTTATATAAATGCCACCCTGGAATGAGTAAAAAATAAGTTTGGGATTACTCCGTCACTTAATCTTCAACAGCCTTTTCGTCGCTGATAGCCTGGCTCGCGGGTATGTTGAGCATCAGCTTGCCGTTGGTTACGGAGGCTACGGTAGCCAGCTTGATGTACTGGTGTTGCCCGTGCGAAGCGGGGTCGCGCTTGGTCAGCTTGATGCCGAGGTTGTCAACTGTGCCTACATGCTCGCCGTCAGAGCCGACGACTTCCATGTGCTCCTGGATGGTAGATACATCAATCATTTGTAAAGTCCTTTCCGTTCCTAGTTTGGGATGCGGAAAGGGCGGCTCCGGAAAGCTGCTGCAAGCTGATCTTGTTTTGAGCGGATTTCAGGTTACCTGCCGCCCCAGGCTGCTACTCTGACGCGCCGGGTGCGGGTAGGCGCTTTCGTGCAGGTGCACCACTAGGCGATGTGCGACGCTTGGCGTCTTCAACCGTTGAGTGCCCGGCTGCGCTTTTCGCTGCTTTTCTGGTTGCGGAAATAGGCGCTGCGGATTTCGCGGCACGTTTAGCTGGAGCTTTCTTGGCGGATGACTTTTTAGCGGGCGACTTCTTCGCAGCCTTGGCCGGAGCTTTCGCCGGGGCTTTCTTGGCCGGCGACTTCCCGGCAGTCTTTGCCGGAGTTTTTTTGGCTGCTTTGGTCGGAGCTTTTTGGGCGGGCACCGTCTCGGGCATTTGTTCAGCAGGCGTTTGCTCAGCGAGCGTGGCAGGTACGGGTTCCTTTGAAGCCAGAGCCTTTTTGCCCGGTGCCTTCTTGCGCACGGCTTCTGTTCGCTCCTGCAACATGGCGGCAAGCTCATCGGCGTCCATGGAACGGGCCGATTTGCGCAAGCGCTCAATGTCGTAAAACTCGCGCGTTTGCTCGGTGAAGACATGGACCACGAAGTCGATGTAATCCAGCAGGATCCACTCGCCGCCGCGACGGCCTTCCACGGACTTGGCGTAGGTGCCGAACTCGCGCTTCATGCGCAGCTCGATTTCATCCGCGATGGCACCGGTCTGACGGTTGTTAGTGGCCGAGGTGATTATAAAAAAGTCGGTAAACCCGGCATCGACCGGGTCGAGTTCGAGGATACGGGTGTCGGTCGCTTTTTTTTCGTCGCAGATGTTGGCGGCGAGCAGGACCATGGCGCGGGTTTGAGGCGTAACTGGCACCCTTTTACCCTAGCATGCGGTACAGGCCGTGGTCATGGATGTAGCGCAGCAGCTCCGGGGGCAGATGCGGCGCGGGCTCTCCCATGGCAAATGCTTCACGAATCCGGGTGGCAGTGGAAGGGTCGTCGAGGTCGGGCAGCAAGGAGAGTGGGGTGGCGGGCGCGCCGGTTGGGTCGCGGAGTTGCCGGGTGAGCACCGGGCCGGGTGCGGACGTGGTTTCCCCAAGGGTGTAGCCGGGCGGCAGGGCGGTTGCGAGTGCGTTGAGCGGAAAGCCGGGGCGCGCGGCCAGAATCCAGCCGTCGAGGAGTCCACCGGTTGTAGCGGGCTGCAGCAGGGCTTCGGCACGATGCCACTGGCGCAGAGTTAAGAAGGAGTCGGCACCGGCGAGAAAGAACAGCTCCGTGCTTGCCGGAAAAAGAGGACGCAGGCGGGTGAGCGTGTCGGCTGTGTAATTGGGACCGTCTTGCGGGGCGTCCACATCCGAGGCTTGCAGCTGACTGTGCCCCTCAGTAAGCAGTGTGAGCATGGCGAGCCGGTCGGCAAATGGAGTTACATGATGCGCTTTGAGAGGCTGACGACCCGCAGGTGCGAGCAGGACCCGGTCAAGCTGCAGCCGCCTGGCCGCGGTGAGCGCGATGTGGAGGTGGCCAAGATGCGGCGGATCAAACGAGCCGCCGAAAAGGGCGATGCGCATGAGCGATTGTAAGTGCCCGCTGTGATTCGTCATGATGGCAAGGGCAACGCCCATACACTATTTCCATGGGTGTTGGGATCAATACGTGGATGGCGTATCTCGGGTTGGGCGCGAATTTGCCGTGGGATGGATTGCCGCCGGAACAGACACTTTGGCATGTGCGCCATGCATTGCGCGACCTGGGCCAGGTGGTTGCCTGCTCTGGGCTTTGGCGGACGGAACCGGTAGGCCCGGTGGCAGACCAGCCTCCTTTTGTAAACGCAGCGGTCGTTTTGAAAACCGGGTTCGCCCCCGAGGAGCTGCTGACAGCACTGCTGAAGCTGGAACAGCGTTACGGTCGTGTGCGCGGACCACTTGCAAAGGGACCTCGGACGCTGGACCTGGACTTGTTGTTGATAGAGCGCCTACCGCTCCACGGTGCCGAGGCGCAACCGGTGGTGCTGCAAACCCCTGAACTGACGCTGCCCCATCCGGAGCTGCACCGGCGGCGTTTTGCCCTGGCACCCTTAGCGGAGATTGCTCCGGGGCTGCGGCATCCTAAGCTGGGGCGCACGGTTGAGGAGCTGCTGCAGAAACTGCCGCAAGGGGAACACGTTGAGCGGATGCAGACTCTAAAATCAGCAGTAGGAGCATGATGCGAAAGCAATGGGTTAAAGCGCAAAGCCGGGCGGTAGTAAGTGGTGGGCTAATGTTTGCTGCTATGGCACAGGGCCAGGTACCTGCGGGGAGCAGCGGTGCAGCGGGTACAGGGCCGGCCACCCAGCCAGGCGGGGTTGTTGCCGCGCAGGCAAACACGGAGAGCATGGAAGTGCTGGCATACCGCACGCCGGTGGCGGCACTGGAAAGCCCGGCGAGCACACGGGTGCTGACAGAGAAAACCTTGCGGCACACCGCGCCCGTGGGCCTGGACGGCAAGCTGCGGACTGTGCCGGGATTCGACTTGTTCCGGCGCTCCTCATCGCTGGTGGCTAACCCGACGACCGAGGGGGTGTCGCTTCGCGGGTTGGGCTCGACCGCAGCCAGCCGCACGCTGGTGCTGCTGGGCGATGTGCCGCTGAATGATCCATACGGCGGCTGGGTGCACTGGGAAGAACTGCCGTCGCTGGCCGTAGGCCGCGTCGAAGTGGTGCGCGGCGGTGTGAGCGACTTGTACGGCTCAAGTGCTGTGAGCGGCGCGGTGCAGGTGTCACCCGTTGCGGCCTTATCTTCATCTGCCGCCAAGCCGGAGCTGGTGCTTGAAAGCGGCTATGGAGCTGAGGCACTGAATGAGAACGGTGCGCGGCTGCGGGGCGGCGCGGGCCGGTGGAGCGGGCTTGCCGCAGCCGGGGTGCTGGGTACGGACGGCTACGTGCTGGTGGCCCCGAACCTGCGCGGGCCGGTCGATACACGCTCGAACGTGCATGCGGAAAACGGCTTTGTATTCGGCGAGCGGGCGCTGGGCAGCCCCGGCTCAGGCGACGGTGTATGGCTGCGCGGCAATGTGCTGAATGAAAGCCGTCACAACGGTACGCCGCTGACCGGCAACACCACCCGGCTGTGGCGCTATGCGGCAGGGCTGGACCGGACCGGCTTCGGCGGCCAGTGGCAGGGCCGTGCGTTCGGCAGCACGGAGCGGTTTGTGCAGGGATTCTCATCTGTCGCGGTGGGTCGCAGAAGCGAGACGCTGACCCGCACTGCAACCAACCCGGCTAACGAGCTTGGCGGGGCACTACGCTGGCAACGACCGATCACGAGGGGGCTGGTGGCGCTTGCCGGTGGGGATGTGCGTGATATTCGCGCGCAGGATATTGAGCGGCCCACCGCTCGCGGCGCTGCGGCAACCAGCACGACCGCGCGGCAGACTGATGGCGGAGGTTACGGCGAGCTGCTGTGGACGCCCGGGCCGTGGCTGCTGAGCGGGTCAGCGCGGGTAGATCACTTCTCAAACCGCGATGCCGCGGCGTACACGCTCACCACCGGCGCGGAAAAGACGCTGCCGGAGATCGAGCAAACAATCTTTGACCCTCGTCTGGGCTTGTCGCGGCGGCTAGGCTCGAATCTGGCCGTAAGCGCAAGCGCCTTCCGCGCATATCGCGCGCCTACCGAGAATGAGCTGTACCGTACCGGGCAGGTAGGCCAGCAGACCACCATGCCCAATCCGAACCTGCTGGCGGAGCGGGCCACCGGCTGGGAGACCGGGGTGGCCGGGGAGCTGCCGTCGCAAGCGGGCTGGTTCAAGGGCGGCAGTTGGCGCACCAGTTACTTCTGGACGGAGGTGAACCGGCCCGTCACGGCGCTGACGCTGATGACTACTTCTACCGCAACCACGCTACAGAGGGAGAACCTGGGGCAGATTCGCAGCCGCGGCGTGTCCGTCGACGGTTCGCTGCACCCGGCTAACTGGCTGGAGTTGACCGGCGGCTACCAGTTTGCGCGGGCCACGGTGACGCGCTTTACGCCTGGATCGCAACTGATTGGGAACTGGATTCCGCAGGTGCCGCGCAATACGGGAACCTTGCAAGCAACGGCATCGCAGGCGCGCTGGGGCCTGCTGAGCCTGCAGGCGCGCACCAGCGGGCGGCAGTACGACGATGACGCAAACCTGTTTGTGCTGCACAGCTTTGTGCGGTTCGATGTATATGCGGCTCATACGTTTCGGCAGCGGTACGAGGTCTTCGGCGCGGTAGACAATCTTCTGGACAGGTCCGTAGATGTAGGCAGAACGCCGATTCGTACCTTGGGGACGCCGCAGCTTGCACGATTTGGGATGCGGTTTACGTTTGGCGGTGCCGCTCTTAGTGCAGACCGGTAAGGGCGAAATTTCTAATAATTACAATGTGAAACCATGGCGAGCCTATTCCGAATTAATTTTCCGCCAACAACACCTGGACATTCTTACCTTGTTTTGCAATTATTACCGCAACCTATTAAGTCAGGGGTGAGAAAAATACGGTTTTGCTTACCGTAAATTTCTTGCTCCTGTTAGCACTTGATTATGAATTTGCTACTCCATTGCTGTAAATTTAATGTAATCACGCCTCACTCTGTAAATATTAATGGAATCGGGTGACGGGAAGCGTATATATAGGAAACCGAAGCTAGTGCATTTCCCTCGCACGGCGACTGGGCAAAGAAGAAACTGCCGCGTCCTGATGGAGTCGCCGGCCGATCCTCTTGCTTAGGTTTCTATTTACGGGGGAAATGCTTTAATTTCGAAACGCGAAATTACGGGGTGGAGAAAAGATGCTATTCAGCAAAACAGCAACAAATCGGAAAAGAACTATCAGGGGTTCAGCCTTGCTGACCCTTACAGCGATGGCGGCAACTGCAGGCCTGGCGCAGCAAGGGCTATCGCAGGGACGCCTGGGCGATATCGGCGGCGATCATGCATGGCCTTTCTGGGGCGGCAATGTCGAGAACACTCACGGCAGCGCGTCTGAGCACGCGATTACGGCTGAAAACGCTTCACAACTTCGACAAAAGTGGGTATTCACCACGGCAGGCGATGTTTCGGCGACGCCGACAGTTGAAGGCGGCTCAGTATATGTGCCTGACTGGGGCGGGTACATCTACCGCATTGACGCAAAAACAGGCAAGCCGATCTGGAGCCACAAGGTTTCCGAGTACACCGGCATCGCGGCATCATTCACCCGCAACTCGCCCGCAATCGGACCGACGCAGATCATCTTCGGCGATCAGAAGAGCGGTTACCTGATCGCGGTTGACAAAGCGACGGGCAACCTAAGATGGAAGACGCTTCTCGACCCCGCCGACCAGGTGCAGATTACTGCTTCGTCCGTAATCGCGGGTGGACGTGTATATGTCGGCGTAGCTTCCAATCAAGAAACAAATGCTCTTAACCCGGGTGCGACACTTACTTTCCGAGGTAGCGTCGTTGCTCTCGATCTCTTAACCGGCCATATCCTTTGGCAGACCTACACTGTACCGACCGGATACACGGGTGGTGCCGTCTGGAGCAGCAATATCGCGGTCGACTTCAAACGCGGTTCCATTTATACAACCACGGGAAACAACTACAGCGTGCCCGATAGTGTAACCACATGCCTGAAGGGAGCAGGTGCCGATGTACCGGCACAGCTTGCCTGCCTGGATCCGACGGATTATATCGACGGCATTCTTTCGCTTGATATGAATACGGGTAAGGTGAGGTGGGCGCGCCGACTCGAAGGCTCCGATACGGCTCTGACGTCATGTCAAATCCCTGGAACCGGCGGCATCCCATGCCCCGACCCGCATGGACCCGACTATGATTTCGGCGGCGGTGCCAACCTGATCCGGACTGAGGTGGACGGCAAGCCGTTTGAGGCAGTCGGTGCCGGACAGAAGAGCGGCATTTACTGGGCGGTTAACCCTGATACCGGTGCCCTGCTGTACGGAACGCAGGTAGGTCCAGGGGCTAGCGCGTCCGGTGGCATTCAATGGGGTACTGCGACAGACGGCGCTCACGTGTATGCGGAGGTTAACAACTTTAATGACACACCCTTCCTGCTGCAACCTGAGAACACGCAGACCTGGAACGCAGGTTCCTGGGCGGCACTTGATTCAGCTACCGGCGCAGTTCTATGGCAGGTTCCGGCAACCGGGCAAAATCCGCTGAGGCCCACACTGCCGGCGAATGCCCAAGGCCAGGTATCTGTGGCGAACGGAGTATTTTATGCGGGGTCGATGTCAGGGGACATGGTGGCGCTTGACGCGGCAACCGGCAAGCTACTTTGGAAATTTAATAGCGGCGGATCGGTTATCGACGGGCCTTCAATTGTAGACGGCACCGTTTACTGGGGGTCAGGATATAGAAGGCAGGCTATCGGCGGGTCTGGGAACAATAAGTTATTTGCGTTCTCGCTGCCGAAGGGGGTAGCCGAGGGAGGTCGGTAGGACAACTCTTCAGTTAAAAGAACGGTTAGTAATTTGCAAAAATTTGTGTCATCCTGAGCTCCTCATGCGTTGCACGAAGGATAAAGGGAAAAGCAGATCCTTCCGCTGCGCTCAGGATGACACCATTTTTGTGTGCGCTGCGCCTAGAATGGACACCATTTCTTACATGCGCTCCGCTCAGAATGATACCGTTCTTTTACATTACGCTAACCCTGCTTTGCTTAAGTAGTAACTTCATGCAGGAGTGAGCAGCAGCTATGCCCCCACTTAGAAAATTTGAAAGTTGATTTCCATCTGAATGTCTTTTGCGATTGGTTCCCCGTTCCGCATGGCCGGGGTAAAGCGGTATTGGCTGACAGCTTCCACGGCTTTTTGGTCGAAGTCGGCCCGCAGACTTTTTATTACGTGCACATCCTGCGGACTGCCGCCTTCAGAAACAGTCACGCCGAGAATGCAGACTCCCGAGACTGGATGCTTTTCGGTCGTTGCTCCGGCCGGGTACTCAGGATCGACTGCTGAAATTACCTTCGGCGCTACATCCTCTTGAGTTGGAGCGACTTGCCTGGTAGCTGATGAGGCTGGGCTGTCAACGTGTAGACGCAGGGCCAGGGCTGAAGCGAAGGTGGCTACTGCAAGCACGGCACATGCCGACACCAGCACGAGCTTGCGCTTACCGGTCATGCGGGTGGAAATTTCTGTAAGTTTCATGATTCTCCTCTCAAGCGTGTTGGCATCGAAAATCCCGATGGCGTGGGCGTCCATGGCTCGGGGACGGTCTGAAAGGACTGCCGCAAGCCGCAGCAGCGACCGCACATAAAGCTCGCTGCCGCGGGGAAGGTGAAAAGTTTGGGCGGCCAGTTGATCGCAGGCCATCTCGCGGCTTTCAGCCAGGCGCGCCCGCAGGAGGGACACGGCAGGATGCCAGGCGACAGGAAGGGCCAGTAACTCACAGGCGATGTTCCACCCATAGTCGCGCCGCTGCATGTGGGCGAATTCATGCGCCAACGCAGTTTCAAACTCGGCGGGCGCGACGGTCTCAAGAAAGCCTTGCGGCAGCAGCAGGGTACGGCTGCGAAAGCCGACCAGCACGGGGCCTGAGAACTCCCCGGTTACGCATAGGCGTGCATCGTGTACATGGAAGAACTCGCAGCAGCGCGCCCAGGCTTGCGCACGTTCATAGCCAAGCGTGACCGGGGTAGCCCGGCGCTGTATGGCAGCAATTTGCAGGCAGCTCCAGGCCAGTCGCACGGCCATGACAAGCACGACGCAGCCGTAGATTGCAGCGAATGTCGCAGGCAGGGAAGACGGCAGCCTATGCGCCCGAACGAAGCTGCCGGAAAGAGCTACACCCACCTGTGTGGCCGCGGCGGTTCGGTGAGTGGTAAAGATGTGCAGCAGCCGGGGAAGATTGATGTCGCAGGCGGGCAGCATGGCCGCGCAAAGGAACGCCCCTGCCCATACCCGATGTTCGGCTGCCGGACCGGTGCGACGGAGCAGACGGGCGGCCACCATGCCGGCTGCAGCCACAAGCGGCACCTGCCACAGCGCGTTGAGCACGTATGCCAGTAGCCAAAACTCAAGCGCCCTCATGCTTCGTCTCCGGCTTTATGCCGCCCTTTATCCTGGGTTTCATTTTGGGTTTCATTTTGGGTTTCTGCTTGGGTTTCGTCGCGGGTTTCAGCTTGGACTTCATTCGGCTTGGATTCGGCTGCCTGTTCCTCAAAACGGCGGCTTAATCGGGCGATTTGTTCCGCATCCAGCTGGCGATCCTTGATGAGGCTCATTACCAGCTGCTCGCTTGACCCGGCAAACATGCGCTTTACCAGGTCGCGCAAGGCATGGCTGTGCGCCCCGGCTTCTGTCTCAGCAGCTGCATACTCGAAGGCGCGACCGCGCAGGGTGCGTTTGAGTTTGCCTTTGCGGTGCAGGATGTTGAGCATGGTCTGCACGGTGGTGTAAGCCAGTTGCTGCTCCAGCCCTCCTTGCACGGCGTTTACGTCGCTCGGACCCAGCCGCCAAATAACTTGCATGACTTGGAGTTCAAGTGGGGTAAGAGTGTCTTTGTCGCCCATTGAGCACGTCTCCTAAATATTTCGGAGACTACGGAAAGTTCTATTCCTTGTCAACTAAAAGTTTCGGAGACATAAGGACGCTTATGCCGGAAATGCCTGCTGTCCTCCTTCCATCCAGGTTTATCCACAACTGTGAGTAAATGTGGATAAGCAGTCACATGTGGAAAGCCGGTCCCACGCGGAGCCGCATGCCGGCTTGCTGCAAACCTGTTTTGCACGTGTGCGGCAAGATTTGCACAATGGTGTCCACAGCTGCTGTGGGAGGCGTGGGAAAGCAGGACGGGAACCTCTCACCT
This sequence comes from uncultured Acidobacteriaceae bacterium, assembly GCA_964236655.1. GTDB lineage: Bacteria > Acidobacteriota > Terriglobia > Terriglobales > Acidobacteriaceae > EB88. The sequence continues at coordinate 23,317 of CAXSFX010000012.1, forward strand.
GTACCGGGTTGTTCCGGTTTTCCACATAGCGATGCACAGGTTATGGAAAACCGGTCCCATACTTTAAGGCGCATTCAGAAAGGTTTTCGGCTTGTTTTCCTCTTTTCCACGCCGAACGGTTACGGCTGCTGTTTTTAATCCTTTTTAAAGAAAGATCAAAAGTAGCAGTACGTCGCGCCTCCGCACGTCTCGTTCGCAATCATCGTTCCGGCTTCGCTTTGTAAGGCTTCCTGACAAAGAACTACGTTTCCCTCAATACAAGCGCTTTTTCAGATGGGCAGCCATGGCAGGCTGCTCATAGAATGGCGAAAGCAGGGCAGAGACGAGGCGATGATGGCGGAAGCAGAGTTGGAACAGGAAACAGGCGCAGGCAATGAACTGAACGGGCTGGAAGGTCTGCTTACGGAAGGCACAGAGAAGCCGGGTACGACCCCTACAAACAATGCCGCGATGGAAATCACCGTAAGCCGGGCCGAGCTGCTGCGGGAGCTGACCGCAGCGCAAAGCGTAGTCGAGCGCAAGACGACCATCCCCATCCTGTCGAACTTTCTGTTTGAGGCCGAAGGAGACCGGCTAGGGATCACGGCGACTGATTTGGATCAGAGTCTGCGCACAGCCTGCGCGGCCAAGGTCAAGAAGCCCGGCTCATGCACGGTGCCTGCGCGCAAGTTGTACGACTACATCAAGTTGCTGGGTGATGGCGAAGTTTCGATCAAGCTGATGGAAAACCATTGGGTGCAGATCCGCTCAGGCCGGTCAAATACCAAGATGGTGGGCATGGCGCGGGCCAACTTTCCGCAAGTGCCGGAGTTTCCGGTCGGTACCGGGACCAGGATCCCAACTGTGTCGCTCAAGAACATGATTGCCAAAACCATCTTTGCAATCTCGAATGAGGAGTCGCGTTATACGCTCAACGGCGCGCTGCTGATCCTGAAGTCAGAGTCACTGGCGATGGTGGCGACAGATGGGCACCGGCTGGCGCATATCGAGAAAACCGGCGAGAGCCTGCAAAATGTGACAGGCGAGAAGAAGATCCTGATTCCACGTAAGGCGCTCCAGGAGCTGCAAGGGCTGCTGGCAAATACCGAGGCAACCGAGATAGAGTTTGCCGACGATGAGCACCAGCTGTACTTTCGTGTCGGTACCAGAGTGTTAACCAGCCGGAAATTGTCAGGGCAGTTTCCTAACTATGAGGCGGTGCTACCGCGCGACAATACCAAGTTTATGGTGGTGCGGTCAGAGGAGTTGCAGCACTCCATTTTGCGGGTAGCGCAGTTTGCCGATGAACGGTCGGGCGCAATCAAGATACGCCTTGAAGGCAATGAACTGCGGATTTCTTCGTCTTCGAACGAGTCGGGCGAGAGCGAGGACATCATTGAGAGCCCCTATAGCTTTGATCCGATCATGGTCGGATTCAACTCGCAGTACCTGCTCGACTTCCTGAAAGCGATCGGCAATGCGGGGGAAGTGCGGCTGGAGTTCAAGGATGCGCAGTCGGCAGGGCAAATGCGGCCCGAGGACGCCCAGGATGAAACACGCTACCGGTATATCATTATGCCTATGCGCATTTGAGCGTCCTGCGCGGCGCTCATGTAAATGCATGATTGGCCGATATAGGAGCTATGGTGACGCCCAGGTTTGTACTACTTTTCAGTATTGTGTTGGCTGCAATGCTTTTTGCGGAGTGGTTCCAGTATCTTCGCGGGTTTGATTTCAGTCAGTGGCCGGTGTCGAACTGGTTTTTGATGGTGTTTGTGGTGCTTGCGGAAGCTGCCGCGGTCGCCATCATTACTATGACTGTGGACAAGGCGCTGCCGGCGGCTGGGAACCGCGCGCCGACAAAGGATGTGAAGCAGACACGGCGCGGGTCGCAGAAGTACCGGGCGCGGTGAAGCGGTACAAGCTTGTATAACCAGAATGCGTATACCCTTGGTTTGATGTACGGAGATACGTAGGCTATGCCAGTATGGAACCATTGTGCCTGCAAGCTGCATCCCATTTACTAAAATTGATGTAGGTACTGTATTACTGCTGAAACTCGCCTTAATAAAAGCCTTAGCATTTCAGCTGTGGCTTACCCTGGTAGTGTTCAAGCATCCGCAAATAACCTCTTCTTCCACACGCTTGCCGTCATGTGCACGCCCGCTTACCGCATCGAGAACGCAGGTGCGCTGCCGGGCAACCGAACGAGACCGCCTAGCTACTCTTGCCGATCTGCACTCACAATCGATAAAGCAGACGATTGCACTCCTCGTCGAGACCTGCCGCGACATCCACCTGAATGGAACGGCGGCTACCAGGTGCTGAAGAAGTGGCTCTCGTATTGGGAACAGCCCTGCTGAGCCGCGGGCTGCGTCCGGATGAGGCTGCCTGGTTTGCCCAAGTTGTCCGGCGCATTGCCGCCGCCATCCTGCTGCTTGGACCGGCACTCGACGCAAGCTATGCCTCCATGCTGCCTACGGCGCAAGGCATGCCGACAATCCGCTGAGGTTTACTGTGCAGTCAGCTTCTTTTGGATTTGCGGCACCCACTCGGCAGCGGCGCTGGGTTCCATGGTTTTTGCGATGGTAAGGGCTTGCTCGTAGGCGGGTTTGGCTTCGGCTTGGCGGTGGAGGGCGGTGAGGGTGTCGCCTAATGCCATCTGGGCCTGGAACTCTTCGGGGTCGATCTGGACGGCTTGCTGGGCTTCAGACAGGGCGGCTTCAGGGTGGTTGGCGGCGGAGAGCTCAAGGGAGCGGGTGACGTGGCCCAGGGCTGCGGCGAAACGGTTGTCAAAGGTACCGTTGTAGACGAAAACGCCGTGCTGGATGACCGCGGCAGGTTGCAGGTGTTGGTAGGCACGGTAGGGGTTCAGCACGTTCGAGCCGAGCTCAAAGCCGGTAAGGTCGCCGGCGCTGATGAAGACCGGACCGGTGATGGTTGTGGGAGAGTCGATCTGGAAGTGGCTCCAGCCGGTGTCAGCTGTAGGCAAGGGCCGGCAGGGAATACCGTAGTCGGCAGGCTGAATAAAGGGCTCGACAAAGTAAGCGAACCAGCATTGATGGATGTGGTTTTGGTCAGTATATTGTTTGACGGCCAGCAGCTGCTGGCCCCAGTCGGTGTTTGAATCCGTTAGATACTTATAAGTGTTATCAGGTCCACCCCAAAATTCATTGGAATAGGCCAGGTATACCGGGTAGGCGCGCGTGGTAGAGACTACGTGCCATAGCAGGAGAACTCCGCCTATATACGCCCAGGCGCGCTGCCGTTGACTAAGTGCGACGACAGCGCCGCCGATAAGTACCGCCAGAAACGGATACATAGGCAAGATATGGCGCGCGCCGATGTTAAGCCCGGTACCGGTGGCGATGAGCAAGTAAACCAAAGGCGGCACGATGAGGAACACCAGCTGACGCCGCGCGCGCAGCTTGCCGGTAAATAGAGCGAAGGCGGTAACAAGGAGCAGAAGAAGAAATGCCGCCGTTGATTTGATAAGAAAAGCAACTATGAAATAAAGCGGGACGCCGTGCGCGTGAATTTGACCCAGCAGATATGTGGGGAACGAGTTTGAAACCAGGCGTATGTCAATAAGGCCGTAAATATAGGACTCAGGCAGCAGGTGCCAGTGCGCGAGCGCGAGATAAATGCGCGGCTCCGCGCCGTGGAGCCCGGCGGCGTAGGCAGGCAGGGTTGGGTTGAGTGCCAAACCCTCGGGACGTGCGGCATAGCGAAAGCCGTAAAAACTCCAGAGAATCGTAACTGCAATAGCTGCCATGCCGAGTAAAGCTGCCGAGAGTTTTAGCGCGGCTGCGGCACGCCTGGGCTGCCGTCGTGCAACTTCGCAAAGAACAAGGGCAATGCCGATAGGCAGCACAAGAGTAGCGGAATGTTTCGAGGCGAGGGCGAGCCCGGCGGCCACCCCGGCCAGCACCAGCCTTCCTGCAGAAGGTGCCTGGCAGTACCGATAGAAAGCGTAAATGCTCGCAAATAGAAAGCAGGTAATGCCCATGTCCGTGGTGACATAGGCACCGTGCGCGATGAGGTTCGGCTCAAAAACGACGAGCGCGAGCGCGAACAGGGCTGCGGCCTCACCGAACATCTCGCGCCCGGCGAGAAAGACGAGCACACCCAGCAGCAGGCTAAGCGAGGCCGCAGCCATGCGCGCGCGGAACATGATGCTCTCTGACCCGGGCTCGCCGCCGTTGCCGAAGATCATGTCACGGCCGTTGAAGTAGGCTTCGTCCTTGAAACTGGGCAGATGGTGAGAGGCAGCAAGGCGCAGGTGCATGTCCAGCAGAGGGATAGCAGCGAGAGCCTTGACCAACGGCGGGTGCTCCGGGTTGATGCCGAAATCGCGGGTTTGCCAAGACATGTAGCCTGCGTAAAGGTGGTCGCCTTCATCCCAGCTGACCGACTGCTGCCGCACGGAGAGGGTGAGTTCGGTGAGAAAGATGAGCAGGAGCAGGGAGGCCGCCCACCAGCTGTAGCGCTTCAGTACGTTTGGTTTGGCCAACTTACACCCCGGCGCGTGAACTGAGGCGCAGTCACGGCTTCACTGACTGTAATGAGGTGCGGGGAGAGTTGGAAAGTGTTCCGGCTGGTTCCGGCACCATCGACGGTCGCAGGCACGTGCGAGCTCTCGGTAGCTGCTTAGCTGGGATTACTACAAAGGTCGATTTTCGGTGGACCAGTTAGAGCAAAACGGGAACAGTGTAAGAGTAAGGTGAAAGCAGGTCCTTCGACTTCGCTCAGGATGACATCGATTTCTGAATTTCCACTCAGCAGGTAACTTCTTAGGGTGACATGGTTTTCTTACATGACACCCTGCTCTTGTTCTAGTGGCCTTGCTATTCGGAAGCAGTCTGGAGATGAGCCACGGCTCCGGGTTCTGCCTGGTCTTTGTACACCACTCCGCTTTTCATCACAAAAGCCACCTGCTGCAGCACCCGGATATCTGCGAGCGGATCGCCCTCGACTGCAACCACATCCGCCCACTTGCCTGGGTCGAGCGACCCCGCGCGGTCTGTCCAGCCCATCAGGTCGGCGGCGTTCAGCGTGCCTGTTTGTATAGCGGCCAGGGGCGTCATGCCGTAGTCGCGTACATATACCTCAAACTCATGCGCGTTCAGCCCATGCGGGTACACCGCGGCATCGGTGCCGAAGGCTACCTTGACCCCGGCGGCAATGGCTCGTTTATGGTTCGCACGTGCTACGGCGGTGGTGTCATGCATCTTTTGGGCATACAAGGCAGGCAGGTGGCCGTGCTCCTTGTACCAGTCGTACAGATAGCTGGTAGGGACCAGGTAGGTGCCGCGCGCCTTCATCGCGGCAATGCTTTTATCGTCGATATAGCTTCCATGCTCAATGGAGTCCACGCCGGCCTCGGTTGCCCACAGGATGGCTTGCGCGCCATGGGCGTGGGCGGCTACCTTGCGGCCCAAGCGGTGCGCGTCCGTGACGATGGCTACCATCTCCTCGCGCGTGTACTGCGAAGCCTGCGGGTCATCACCCTTCGACAGCACGCCGCCCGAAGCACCAATCTTGATCAGGTCCACGCCATATTTGATGTTCTGACGCACCATGTGCTGCACGGCAGGGATGCCGTCGGCCACGCCCTCGCCCTGCACATGGTACTGATACGGCAGCAGGTTCTCGTCCATGTGCCCGCCTGTAATACCGAGTGCCGGACCTGATACCTGCATGTGCGGTCCGGGGATATGGCCCTCGTTGATCTCGTCACGTAGAGCCACGTCAGTGAAGTCGTTTGCGCCCACGTTGCGCACTGTTGTAAAGCCGGCTTCAAGCGTGGTTTTGGCATTTTCCACGCCTAAGATCGCTTCCTTACCCGGTGTCATCGAGAGCTCGAAGTAGGGGTCAAAGTCTGTGACACCGGTCAGGTGGACATGGACGTCAATGAGCCCCGGCAGCAGCGTGTCTTTGCGCAGGTCCATTTCACGATCGCCCGCTTGCGCAGGTGTGCTTGCCGTAGGAGCGATTGCGACAATGCGCTCGCCCTGCACGATGACCGTGGCATCCGGCATTTCTCGCCCGGTGTGCACATCAAGCACGTGCCCGGCACGCAGCAGGGTGCGGCCCGGTTGAGCGACATAGGTAGGCTGACCTGCCTGCGCCATGCCGAACGGGTTTGTAGCGAGCAAAAGAAGCAGGGCGATACTGAAGGATGCTACGTGGGGAAGATTTCTCATAGGTTCACTCTGAATGTATCGTCATGTATCGCAATTGGGTTGGTCTTGAAGATTTGTTCTGGAATCGCCGAGTGTGCCAAGGGTCGCAACATGCGGCCTGTGTCAGGCCGCAGCGCCTATGAGCAAGGCAATGTCTCGCCGGGGAGACATCCCGAACATACGGGAATACTCGCGGCTGAATTGCGATGGACTCTCGTAGCCGACCTGAAACGCGGCTGTCTCCGCGTTGGCTGCATCGGTAACCATAAGCCGCCGTGCTTCGAGCAGGCGGAGCTGCTTCTGGTACTGTAGCGGCGTCATGGATGTGATCGCCTTGAACTGACGATGGAATGCCGATGGGCTCATCTGCGCTACCAAAGCCAGCTCTTCGATCCGGACCGGCTCCGCAAAACGATCCCGCAAGAGGTGAATCGCGCTGATGACCCGGTGTGCGTGGCTATTCGTCAGCGTCATTTTCATAACATCGCCGCCGTGGGGCCCGGTCAAAAGCCAGTAGCAAATCTCGCGCATGATTGCGGGATAGAGCATCGGAATTGCCTTGGGTGTGTCGAGCAGCCGCACCATGCGGAGCGCGCAACCCGCAAGCGGACCGTTGAAGTCCGTCACGAAAACACCCCCTCTCACCTCATGACTTGCTTCCGGCGGAGTGTTCAATTCATCTATCAGTTCGTCCATCACCTGGCGCATGACTGCAAGGTCGAACTCAATGATGAGGCCAAGATAGGGCTCGCTCGGGCTTGCCTCGGCAACCGTGCCGAATGCAGGCATCTCGACACTCACCACCAGCGCTTGCCCCTCCCTGTAATCAAATCGCTTGTCTCCAAAGATGGCCCACTTGGCACCTTGAACCACGATGCAAAGAGCGGGTTTGAAGATGAGGTGGTTGGGACGCTTTTCATGATTGGAGCGAAGAATGGTAAGCCCCTTGATTGCTGTTACAAACGGGCTTGCTCCTGCTTGCGCATCCGTGTACTGCCTGACTGCTTCCACTAATTTTTTCGGCATATTCAGCCCTATTCGAGGAGTCTCGCATAAGTGTAGGTTTACGAACAGGAATAGGCAAGAAATCGGAGAGTTCCGGCATTCACTTCGGGTTCCGGTGGGCCTATTGTGAATCCTGGTAATGAATCCAGGAGCGAACAATGTCTACAGAAAAGAATTTATTTTTTAATAAAAAAATTGCAATTGTCACCGGTGGAAGCCGGGGGATTGGCCGCAACACCGTGCTCAGCCTTGCCAAGGGAGGCGTCCATTCCATTTTTACTTACAACTCCAATCGTGCAGAAGCCGACAAGGTTGTAGCCGCAGCGGGCGAGATAGGAGTCAAGACCATTGCATTGCAGCTCGATACGGGTAAGGTCAGTACCTTTGACCTGTTTGTGCAGAGCATGCAGACGGCACTTGCGGAACTGGGAGCGGAGCGTTTCGACTACCTGGTCAACATGGCCGGTAACAGCCACCACCACATGCCGTTTGTTCAAACAACAGAGGAGGAGTTCGATGCTGTTTGCAATGTCCATTTTAAGGGCGTGTATTTCCTGACGCAGAAGCTTCTTCCACTTATCAATGATGGCGGACGAATCATTAACATTTCTTCAGGATCGACTCGTATCGCAAATCCGGGAAGCAGCGCTTACGGGACCATGAAGGGTGCCATTGAGGTGCTTACCCGCGTCCTGGCAAACGAGTTGGGTCCGCGCCGTATTGCCGTAAATACCGTTGCTCCAGGTCCGATTGCTACCGATTTCAGCGGGGGCATGGTTCGTGACAATCCCGAACTGAATAAGCGCCTCGCCGGCATGACTGCACTTGGCCGCGTCGGTCTGCCCGATGACATCGGCGGCATGATCGCGTCGCTGCTTTCCGATGAAAATCGCTGGATCAACGCCCAGCGCATTGAGGTTTCAGGGGGCTTGCTCTAGTCGCGCGGGGAGGGTCACTTACAAAGGAAGCGTCCTTCCCGCCTCATAACGCTACCCGGCACGCTCCAAAACGCGGAAGATTACTCATACGGTCACCCCCTGTGCATCACCGCAGGGAAGATGGGCTCCCGGCTGTTATACCTGCGAAATGCCTGGAGGATAATTGCACAATGATTGCACCTTTCCCACGAAAGACAGGCAAAAGCTGGGACCGGATTGACGGCGTGGACCTCCTGCGCGGGTTGTCTATCCTGTTTGTGCTGATGAACCATGTCAACATGCGGCTGATCTTTGCGAAAATTCCTTATACCAAAGGATTGCCGCATCAGCTGGTGTACTCCCTTGTGTGGAACGGGCAGTTTGGCGTGCAGATGTTCTTTGTTATTTCCGGGTATCTAATTACTTCTACAAGCATCCGGCGCTGGGGCTTGCCAGGCTCATTGGTGGTAAAAGATTTCTATCTCCTGCGTGTTGCCAGGATTGCACCATTACTGCTTTTGCTACTCTGCATACTTGGCGGGCTGCATGGATTGCATGTTGAAGGGTACGTGGTGCAGCCAAAAACAGGTGGCTTGAAACGAGCACTTCTAGCCGCACTTACATTCCACATAAACTTTTTGGAAGCTACCCGCGGCTATCTTCCTGCGAGTTGGGATATCTTGTGGTCGCTTTCCGTAGAAGAAATGTTTTACCTGTTCTTTCCATTGGCTGCGCGACTTTTGCGAACCAAAAAGCTATTAGTCGCGTTGCTGACAATTTTTGTTATAGCAGGGCCGTTTGCGCGGGCTAAAGCCTTCAATCCAAATCCGGTTTGGCGCGAATACTCCTACCCGGGTGGCATGGATGCGATTGTCTTGGGATGTCTGACAGCCATGTTTCTCTCAGGCAAGCGGCTCTCGAAAGCTGCAATGTATGCATGTGGAGCGGTCGGTATCGCGCTGTTGATCTTTAGCCTCGGCTTTTCCATCCGGGCTTATACCTGGGGACTGGGGAGGAACGGCTTGAACATGACGGTGCTTGCGGTTGGAACGTGCCTTGCGGTTGCGGCTGCGGCACAGTCCGGGTGGCAGGCTCCTCGTCTTTTTGGCCCGCTTTTGTTGCTAGGCCGGCACAGCTATGAAGTTTACCTGACGCATATGTTTGTCGTTTTAGGTGCGTTCGCTGTTTTTGTTCATTACGGTGCACAAATGCGAGATGTGGCTTTTCTATTTATGGGCGTTATAGCGGGTGCGGCCTTACTGGGAAGGCTTGTTGCCATGGTGTATGCAGAGCCTATGAACCGCTGGGTTCGGCGCAAGACCGGCGATGATGCAGGGGCAGTTGGAGCTGTTGTGCCGGAGTTTACTTAGTAGTGCGAAGTTTGTCTGCCGGTATTACTGCGCAAGTATAAATTCATAGGGAGGCAAGGCGAAAGCAGGTCCTTCGACTACGCTTCCTGCGGAAGCTTCGCTCAAGATGACACTGTTTTACGCGGCATGAATCTCTTACGTGACACTAATCTATTACATGGCATGGTTCTATTATGAAACGCTAATTTTGCTTCTAAGTTAGGCGTCATTGCCGAGACCAACGATGAAGTATTGCGCGACCTCCGGGCCGGTGTTTCTCAAGTGGTGTAGAGACATGGACTTCCAGAAACCTACCGAGCCTGGTGTCAGGGTTGAGGTTTCGCCATCGACGGTAACCTCGATTTGGCCCTTCATCAGCAGCAGAAATTCTTCATGCTTGTGGCGGTGCGGCGGGTGCGGCTCGGCACCCGGGTTCAGTTGGGTTTCATGGACTTCGACGTGCGCGCCTTCCGCGGTCTGTCCGTCTGCGATAGGGCGGATTGCGGTGCTGGCATTGCTGTGTATCTTCATGTCCGCGAAAGGCGCGATGAAGGACTGCAAAGGTGGGCTTTGAGCAGCTTGTAGATCAGCGGCGGGGAGTAGCCTGGCCAGCACAAGCGCTGCCGGGATGGAGCCGGCGCAGAAGATACGGCGGGAAATGCTCATGGCTTTACTCCTTGGAACCAGGCCGGGACTAAAAGACTAAAGGAAGTAGCCTAGAGCAATTGGCTCGAAGATGTAAAGAACTACTTCCTGCAACCTTATACAGTGTTGCAGGAATAGATCGTTGGGCACGTACCCCGGCTGAAGGGCGTGCCGCAAATTCGGCCGGGACTTACTGACGCAGCTCAACGATGGTGGCACCCTGGCCGCCCTCGTACTGGTCAGCCTCTGTGACTGTCGCGACATGCGGGTGTTTGTTCAGGGACTCGCGCAGGGTGCGGCGCAGAACGCCCATGCCGGTGCCGTGTACGATGCGCACCCGTTGCAAACCCTGGAGAAAAGACTGGTCGATAAACTTTTCAACCTCGTCTCCTGCATGGTCGGCGGTGAGGCCGATCACATTGATCTCCGTTCGCAAGGCAGCGTTCAGTTCTGACCGGCGGCCTGCATCGAGCTCCGCAGCGCGGACGGTTATGTTGCGCTGACGGGTGGCTCGTTCCATGGGTGTGGGCGAAATAGGGTTGCCGGACGGATTGGCAGAGATCACGATGGCGGCGACATCTGCGCGGCGAGCGCGCATTTTCATACTGCCGATGGCGATTTCAAGCGTGTTCGGGTCGAGCTCGCGGGTGACGCGGCCTTGCTGGCCAATCTTGAGCTTGACCGTGTCGCCGACCGCGGCTGAAAGAGGGTTGCGCTGGTGCGCGGCCACCTGCGTTGCGGCGGCCTGCATGGCATTGGGCCGGCGCTGACGTACTTGCGCGGTGAACTGGTCTGAAAACTCCTGGCGCAGGCGAGCTACCCGACGGTCGGCCTCCACAGCGGCTTTTTCGCGGGCTGCACGGTCTTCTATCGCCTGCACAGCCTCCTTTGCTTGTGTGTCGAGGGTGCGCAGGGTCGCGTTAAGCTGCTGCTCAAGCTCGCGGGTGGCGGTGCGCCATTCGGCCATGCCTTCGGTTTCAAGCCGGTGCCGCTCCTTCTTGATGGCGCGTTCTTCCGCTTGCAGGCTCAGTCGCTCCTCGCCAAGCGCGGCGATCTCGGCATGCAGCCGGTCGAGGAACGCCCCAATATCGAGCGCCTGGGTGGTCATACGGGCACGGGCACGGTCAATGATCGCAGGCGCAAGACCAAGGCGCTTGGCGATGTTGATACCGGCAGAAGCACCGGGTACACCCTGGCGCAGCTCATAGGTGGGGGCGAGCGTTTCTGCGTTGAAGCCGACTGCGGCATTGACGACGCCCGGCGTGGTTTCACCATAAATTTTGAGCGAGGTGTGGTGGGTCGAGATGATGGAGAACGCGTCCGTGTGGAGGAAGTGCTCGGCAATGGCGACAGCGAGCGCCGAGCCCTCGTCCGGGTCGGTGGCGGAGCCGAGTTCGTCGATGAGCACGAGCGTGGATGGGCCGGCGAGGGCGGAGAGCCGGTTGAGGTTTGTAATATGCGCCGAGAAGGTAGAGAGGTTCTGCTCAATGGACTGGGCATCGCCGATGTCGGCAAGGATGGCGGTGAGAACGGGCAGGGTTGCTTCGAACGCCGGAACCGGGATGCCGGCCTGGGCCATGAGGGCGAGCAGGCCCGTGGTTTTGAGGCCGACGGTTTTGCCGCCGGTGTTGGGACCGGAGATGATGAGCTGCTTCCTGTCAGGCTCCAGTGCCAAGGAAAGGGGGATAACCTGCTTTGGCTGGGAGGGAGATTGTGTACTGTTGCCGGACCCGGAGAAAACAGGTCCCTCGATGGCACCCTCCGAGCTGTGCTCAGGATGACCCGAGTTTGTAGAGTAAGGAGCCGCGGAGTGGCCGCCAATGGCAGAGGCGGCTTGGCCCTGTTCTTTTAACCGGTGTTCGAGCAAGGGGTGCCGCGCGGCGACCAGGCGTACTTCGGCCTGCGGACCCATGGTGAAGCGCGGGCGCGCGCAGTCGTAAGCCTGCGCGAAGCGGGCGCGGATGAGCAGGGTTTCAACTGTTGCAAGGATGACTGCGCCTGGGACCAGCAGGGGTGCCTGGGCGGCAAGCTGCGCGGTGATAGCTAGAAAAATTCGGTGAATCTCGGCAAGTTCGTCTTCAAACAGGCGGACGAGATCGTTGTTAAGTTCAATAGTTTCAAGCGGTTCCAGGTAGACCGTCTGGCCGGATGATGATGCCCCGTGGACCACGCCCGAAACCTTGCGCTTGGCTTCGGCCTTGACCGGGATGACGAAGCGGTCGCCGCGAATTGTGATGAGCTCGTCCTGTGCGGTGCCCGCTTCTGAGAGCCGGCGCAAGGCAGAGCGTAGTGAATCCTCAATGGTGCGTTGCTGCCGGTCGATGTCGCGTCGGATGCGCCCGAGTTCAGCGGAAGCGGAGTCGGCGAGCGAGCCATCCGGGAGCAGCTTGGCGCGGATGGATTCAACGAGCGCCTGCAGCCCGGCTGTGAGTTCGCTATCTGTAAGAGGGGCGGAAAGAGCCTGCAGCCTGGGCAAACCGCTGTTTCGATAGCGGTCAGGCGGGTTGCGCATGGTAGATGCCCAGGAGCCGACCGCGTCAGCCAGCGCAAGCAGGGAGCGGATCTCCTCGGGCTCAAGCGCGGCCCCGGTCAGGCGCGACTTCGCCAACAGCTGGGTCGGGTCTGTTACGCCTCCCAGCGATGGGCGGATGCCCTCGGTGAGCAGCAGTTGCATTTCATGCACGAGAGCATGCTCGCGCTCAATCCATGCGATGTCGGCTGAAGGGGCGAGACCCGCAAGCCATTCGCGGCCTAGCGGTGAGGCGGAGTAAGGAGTCAGGAGCGCGAGAAAGCGGTCCCACTCCAAGGCGTGGCGGGCAAACTCGGCAAGGGGGGCTGGGATGGGAGCGGTAAGGGGCACTTCTTTATGGTACGCACTTGTATGGCATGTGCCCGGTGAATGCTTCGCGTTCTAATCACCTTTATAGTGGAAGGTATATCCAGTTCTAAGGTTGCCTTCATAGGGTGATATAGAACATGTTGGAAAGAGCCGCACGAATGTGTTGGCGTAAGTAATAAGGATCTAACAAAGAGAGTACTTAAAGGTAGATGGATTTCAGCCGATGAGACGTTATGGACAGGTAACTGTGCGCTTTTGTTGTTAATCTTTGTGAAGTGCCTATTGGTGCTTTGGAGATAACAGACATGAAGAGCATTCTTGGATCGATGGTATTAGTTGTCGTGGCGTTCTGTGGAACCGGTGCAGCAATAGCAGCTCCTGTTAACTCGCATAGTACATCAAGTCTTCATCCTGGTAGCGGCAGCCCATGCCCTCGCCCAGAAGGTTATCTTCACCCCGGTAGCGGCAGCCCGTGCCCACGTCCGGAAGGTTATCTTCACCCCGGTAGCGGCAGCCCGTGCCCACGTCCGGATGGCTACATGCACCCCGGTAGCGGCAGCCCATGCCCTCGGCCTGACGGCTACTAGAAGTAATGGGTAGTCGAAAGCGTACCCTGTCCGCAGCGCGCATTAGGGTTTAAGCTAAGGTGCGGCTTAAGCAAAGGCCTTCTAGGCTCGCTGCGAGGAGTAGAAGCATGGGTTTGACGCTGCTTGACAAAGGGCTATGGCTGTCAAGTTTGATCGGGCAGCTGTTGCTACTAACTGTGTTAGTTAGTAAAAGACGCGTGTCTGTCTTTCCCTGCTTTACAGCTTTTGTTGCTTTCGGACTCATTCAGGATGTAGCAAACTTTGGAGTGTACAGACTGGCAGGAAAGTCCACATACTTTTGGACATATATGGTATTAGCATTTATAGACACCTTGCTACAGCTTGCAGTGGTTTCTGAAATGGCACGGATTGTCCTGCGACCTACTGGAACCTGGATACGCGACGCGCGCGTGATGTTTATCGGCTTGGGATCGATCGGCGCTTTACTTGCAGTAGCTTTATCGTTCGCTGTGAGCCCGGAAGTACCCAACAGCTTGTACGCATGGACAATCCGGCTAGACCTGTTTACGAGCTTGCTGATTGCAGAACTTGTAGTTGCCATGTCCTTTGCAGCACAGCGGCTCGGCTTGCAATGGCGAAACTGGGTAATGGGCGAAGGCCAGGGTCTTATGCTCTGGGTATCTGTTTCTCTGCTCGTCGCCACCGCTCACAGTTACTTCGGATGGACGAAAGATTACGTAGCGCTGGATCGGCTCAGCATATTGGCTTTCATTGGAGCACTTGGTTACTGGAGTGTAGTCTTTTGGCGCATAGAACCGCTCAGAAAGCCACTTTCTCCGGCGATGGTGCAGTATTTGGTTTCTATTCATAAGAATCTGGACTACGATTTGCGCAGTGTTTCAGGAAAGAAGTAAAACTCAATGCTGCCTCTACCCATTTTTCTGATATTATCTTTGGCCGTCGTTCTGCTTGCAAGTTACCTATACTTCGGTAAACAAGCCACTCGGCAAGCCGGGCAAGACTGGGATGTGCTGATTGCGCGACTGCATCCCATGCCGGGCCACGGCATTGACGCCGTAGCAGACTCCTACCTGCACCCGCGCCTGAACCAGATTGAATTGGAGCCGGACACCATCTATCAGCTGCTAGGCGGCGCAAACGGCATGCGCATGATGCGTGAGAATGCCCAGGTAATGCTGGAGCTGGCAGGTTACGCAACCCGCTGGAATCAGGTGGAGGCAACCATCGTGGCGGAAATGATCCGGCGCGATGCACGACGCCTGCGCCATGCACTCTGGATGGTGCGCTTCGACATGCTGTGGCGAAATTTCAGCTTGCGGACACCCTTTCGCATGCAGGAAGCCGCTGCTTCCTACCAGTTAATGAGTTCTCGGCTCCGTGCCTTGTACGAGGCCAGTCACATCGGGCTGTATCCACAGTTGGCAGGAGCACTTTAGCGTTCTTGTTTTTCAAGCGGCTCTCGCGTGAGAGCCGCCGCTCTACTCTGCTACAGGTTTCCTAGTTGTTTTTGCAGCGGA
>CAXSFX010000013.1:0-36164 GCA_964236655.1 uncultured Acidobacteriaceae bacterium
GACACGTCCGTCAAGGCAGAATGTGAAAAATGCCGCTTGCGGCGTTGGACGCGAAGCAAACACGTTTGTCACTGTAGCAGTGACGCCGGCCTGAAACTTGGACGGAGTGGAACGAGCCTAACGAAAGCGGGCGATTTAACAACGTCAGCTATAACGAAAACGCAGCAACTCTTTGACGATGAAGCGGAAGATGAAAAGGATGGACTGATGAAGGCTCGCTTGCTGCTGGCAATGATGGCAGGGTTTGGAGTTGCGCAGGCGCAGGAGACGGGGGTGGACCGCGACCTGCTGGAAGTCACAATTCCAGGGCTTCAAACGCTGTACAGCAACCACCTGTACACGGTGACCCAGGTGACGCGCTGGTACATCGCGCGGATCGAGAAGTACAACGGCGTATATGGGGCGGTTGATAAGTTGGACACTGCCGAGGCGCTGGCAATGGCGGCGCGTGAGGATGCGGAAACGGGGCCGCATGGGCCGATGTGGGGCGTGCCGATTGTGATCAAGGAGAACACCAGCGTGCGGGGCTTGGTGACGAGCGACGGCTGGAAGGGGTACACGCGGCCGGGGCATGCGCTGATTGCGCCCAAGGATGCGACCGTGGTGGCGAAGCTGCGGGCAGCAGGCGCGGTGATCCTGGGTAAGACGAACATGCCGGATTTTGCCGCGAGCGACACAAACCGGAGCACTGCTTATGGGCGCACCGGCAATGCGTACGATGTGCGGTTCAGTCCGGGCGGCTCGTCAGGCGGAACCGTGACGGCGGTGACGGCGAACCTGGCCGTGCTGGGCAATGGAACGGATACGGGCAACTCCATCCGGATGCCGGCGGCGACGAGCGCGGTAGTAGGTGTGTTCCCCACGCGGGGGCTGGTAAGCATTGCAGGGATTGCGCCGCTCGACTGGCTGCTGGACAATACCGGGCCGATTGCGCGTGATGTGACCGATGCTGCGATTGCGCTGGGAGTGATGGCGGGGACAGACCCTATGGACGGGCCGATGGCTGAAGCAGCGGCAAAGGCACAGCTGGGACCATACACGCAATATCTGCGGGGCAATGCATTGAAGGGCAAGCGGTTCGGTGTGCCTGCGTTTGTGATGGAAGGTGCGGGGGTACCGTTTCAAGGAATCCCGGCGGGAGTGAGCGAGAGCGAAGCGGCCAGGCTGCGCGCCGCCGCCCGGCTGCCCTTGCGACCGGAGACGCGCACTGCGTTTCTGCATGCACTGGAAGGGTTGCGAGCGGCTGGAGCTACCGTGGTGTTTGACGACACGATCTTGCCGGAGAGTTTTGCTGCGGTTGTTTCCAGGATCGGAACGCAGCCGTATGTGCGAGAAGGTACTGAGAAGTTTCTGGCCGGGTACGGCCCGGCGCAGTACCATTCGCCGGCTGAGTATGAAAAAGCAGTGGGCACACCCTTGCCGGCAACCATCATGAACGGGGGTACCGGAAATGCGGGAGACGGGAGCCCTGCGCAGAGAACGTTTGAAGGCAATCCGCAGGCGGAAGCGGATGTGCTTGCCCCACGCAGGCGGGCACTGGCCGCCTATGACGAAACGCTGGACCGTCTGCACCTGGACGGCTACGTGTACCCAGCGATCCAGATGCCGCCGCCCGATGAGACCCTGCCGCAGGATGGGCAGGTGAGCACAGGCCCGCACAGCGATACGGGCTGGGTCAACATGATCGGGGTACCGGCAGTGGTGGTGCCGGGCGGCTTCTACGCGAGCGGGCTGCCGTTTGGCCTTGAAATTTCAGCCCGGCGATGGAAGGACGGCGACCTGCTGGGCTGGGCCTACGCGTATGAGCAGGCAACGCACCACCGGGTGCCGCCTGTGCTGGTCGACAAAGGGCTGCTGCTTATAGGAAAGTGAAAGCGATCCTGATGCAGACCGGTTTACCGGCGAGGCACCGCAGCCTGACGATAGGACTCTGCTGATTTGAAGTGGAACCGGCAGGGAGCTGCTGAGACCCAAAACACCATGATCCGCTCCTGACGATCCGGGTTGGTAGATCGCATTTACTCAAATGAAGGCGGCGCAGCACTCGCTGCTGTGCCCCACGTCTTGTCTGGAGTCGGTGCAAGCTGGTAATCCAGTGTGCCGCCATGTGCGGCAAAGGACTCCGGCAGCCAGGTCTGCGACCACGCCTTACCATCTACCTTGAGGCTGGTGACATACGGCACATCGGGTGCGGCACCTTTAGCAGTGATGCGGATGTCACCACCTGTGCGGTGAACGGTAATGTGCGGAAACAGCGGCGAACCCAGCACAAACTCCGCGCGTCCGGGAATCTCAGGGTACATGCCCATGGAGGCAAACACTGCCCAGGATGACATCTCTCCCAGATCGTCGTTTCCCGGAATGCCGTCAGGCGCGTTTCGCCAGATCGTGTTCAGCACTTGCCGCACCAGCTGCTGTGTTTTCCAGGGCTGCCCGGTCCAGTCGTAGAGCCAGGGTGACTCAATGGAAGGCTCGTTGTTCAGCTCGGCGTGCAGAGGACCGGCATCGGTTACAGCGGGCGCACCGTGCTCGTCATAGAAGAAGCGGTCGAGCCGCGCAGCTGCTTTCTCCGTCCCGCCCATCGCCGCGAACAGCCCTTTCACGTTGAACGGCAGCATCCACACATATTGGGCAGCAGTGCCCTCCACAAAGCCGTCTTCGGTCGCCGGGGTAAACGGGTGGGGTGCCTTGTCTTTCTCATCCTGAACCTGCGCCCAGCTGCCGTCGGCATTGCGATTCTGGAAGTAGCCTCCTTCAGGTGCCGCACCGGGATTCCAGATGTTGTGCCAGTACTGCGCCCGAGCCAAAAAGCGTTGACTCAGCGCGTCATTGTTCTTGCCCAGCCGTGCGGCCAGTGCGGAAATCGCAAACTCGTCCGTCACGTCCTCAAGCGTGTCTGCTGCCGGGCCCCACGCCGGTGCGCCCACCGGGATGTAGTGCAAACTCAGCCACTTGTCGAGGCCGGGCCGCTGACCTGCGCACTCTACCGGGCAGCCGTCCGCTCGCAGGTCGGCTGCGGTAGGCACGTCCGCCGCGTGAACAAGCGAGGCCAACGCCGCGCGCACGTTGAACTCACGCCCGCCGAAAGCCCAGATATTGGCAATGGCAGGCGCTGCCGGGTCGCCGTTCATCACATGCGTGGCTCCTGAGTTGTGCGTCCAGCGATCCCACGCGCCGCCATTCTCCTCTGCCTGGTTCAACAGGCTTTGTGCAATGTCACTGCCCGTTTTCGGGTCCAGCAGCGTGACTAATTGCAACTGCGACCGGTACACATCCCAACCGGAGAAGTTGGCATACTGCGCACGTTGTTTCGCGGCAAGCCGATGCGCCTTCCCGTCCATGCCGGCGTACTCGCCATCCACGTCGCTCGCCGTGGTGGGCGTCATCAGGGAGTGGTACAGCGCTGTCGTAAACACGGTGCGCTCCTCCGGTGTGCCGCCGCCGATTTCAATTTGCCCCAACCGCTTTTCCCAGGCCGCATGCGCCTGCTCGCGCACTGCTTCAAAGCGCGGTGCCGACTTCTCCTCTGCCAGCAGGTTCGCGCGCGCGTTGGCTTGGCTCACGTATGAAACACCGACCCGCAAACGCACCTCGCGTGCCTGCCCAAAGCCGACCCACACGCCTGAGCCATGGCCCGCATCCGCGAAACCCTTGCCGCCGAACCCGGTACCACCCTCTGCCGTAAGCGCGCCGGGGTTCACCGTGCCGTCATGCCAGCTCCCGGTCGCGCTGATCGGCTGGTCCACCTGCGCGGCAAAGTACAGAGTGTAGTAAGGGCGACGGTCTTCCTTGTCGATGTACCCGCAGAAGTTGCCGCTGGTCACGGAGCCCGAGATAATCCGCTGCTTTGGGTCAATGGCCGTGTGTGCGGCTACCGAGCCTGCTTCAGAGTCGGACGTGCGCACCAGCAACGCCGCCGGTTTGCCTCCGGGAAAGTGGAAGATGGCCGCCCCGGTGCGGGTTGAAGCAGCGAGCTCGACCCCGATGCCGCTGCCCAGTGCCACCCGGTAGTAGCCGGGCTCCGCATGCTCGTCCGCGTGCGTGAACGTCGCTGCATAATCGCGCCTGAAGTCGAGTGAAGGCGATTTCGTGACCTCTTCCGCGATCGGCATCACCGGCACGTCTCCCGAGCCGCCCGCACATCCCCAGCCTTCCACGTTCGTCAGGGAAAAACCTCTCAGCGCGGTAGACCGGTACTCGTAGCCGCCGGGTGCGGCAATGGGCCGGTCTGTACGGATGGGCGAAGCCTCCGGGCTGAACTGCACCATGCCGAACGGTACGGTAGCACCGGGGAACACGTTACCGCCATGAGCAGTGCCGATGAATGGGTTGACCAGTGCAGCCGGGTCGCCGGGCTGCTGACCCCAGGCCGGGACAGCCAGAAGCAAAATAGAGCACAGAAAGGGAAGAGCCTTCAATGGCATGGATTCTCCGTTCGGGAGGATTGACGCGAGTGTGAAAGCCGTGCAGCTTCAATCTACAAGCTCCATGCAGCCGATTGCAGATTGCGTAGCTAAATCTCAATCTGCCTGGAGGTGGTCGAGGATCAGCTTCGCAACTTCAACTGCGGACACGGACTGCTGCGGAAGAAGCCGCGCTTCATTCGTGATGACAAGGGGACCTTCCGCAGCTGTGTCGGTCACACGCCCGTGAGAGCCCTTTACCAGGGTCGCATCCAGCGGAATCACATCCATCAAGTACCGGAAACCAAGAGTTTTTTTCAGCAGCTTGACCCCTACCTGCACCGCGGGCAGCCGCAGCGAGGGGTCGAGAAACAGTTCCACCGGGTCATAGCCCGGTTTGCGGTGAATATCGACAGTACGCGCAAAGTCGGGAGCTTTGTTGTCGTCGAGCCAGTAATAGTAGGTAAACCAGGCATCAGCGTCAGCAATGGCTACCAGGTCTCCTGATCGCGCGTGGTCAAGGCCCATCTTCTTTTTGCCTTCCCCATCGAGGACTTGTTCAATGCCCGGCGTTTGCAAAAGCAGCGCACGCACTTCTTCAAGGCAGGAAGTGTCGTTCAGATACACATGCGCAATCTGGTGGTCGGCAACTGCGAAAGCCTTGCCGGCACCGGCGTCCAGCAGTTCGCGGCCCAGCTCTTCGCGGATAGCGATCAAGCCGCGCTCGCGCAGTAACCGATTGATATGAATCGGCCTGTGTACGGCGGTGATGCCGTACTCCGAAAGGACTACGATGCGGGCACCCTGGCCCTCGTAATAGCGGATCAGCTCAGCGCAGATCGTGTCGATTTCTGCCAGATTGCGGGCGATGCCGGGATGCTTTGGACCCAGCCGCTGCAAGTCATAGTCAAGGTGCGGCAGGTAAACCAGCGACAGCGTCGGGTTGTAGCGCGCGTCCGTATGCATGGCGCTGTCCGCAATCCACCGGCTGGAACGTATTGAAGTCCTCGGACCCCAGAAGTCGAACAGCGGAAAGGTGCCGAATTCACGCTGCAGCTCATCACGAAGCTCCGCAGGCTGCGTGTAGATGTCCGGCAGCTTGCGGCCGTCCGCGGGATACATCGGGCGCGGCGTAATGGAGTAGTCCACCGACGAATACATGTTGTACCAGTTGAAGTAGTTGGCGCAGGTGAATGCCGGGTCCATCTGCCGGGCAATGTCCCAGATTTTGGGTGCCTCCACCAGCTTGTTCGACTGACGCCAGAACTTTACCTCGCACTCGTCCGCGAAGTACCAGCCGTTGCCGACAATGCCGTGATCGCGCGGCAAAACACCTGTGTAGTAGGTCGCCTGGGCCGTGCAGGTCACTGCCGGGGTGACTGCTTCAATGGCAGCCTGCTTGCCTCGCGCGGCAAAGGCAGAGAGCGCGGGCGTTGCTTCTCCGAGTAAAGCGGGAGTCAACCCTACAACGTTGAGAACTACAGTTTTATGCATAGATCGTCCGCAGGATTCAGCTCCCACATCACCCAGCGAAACTCGCGTTCTATCGAGGACAGCAAGTCGGTTTTGAGGGAAGCGGGCAGCACATGCCACGTGTAGGTTTCAATTTCCAGATGCGAGCAGATGTCATCGTGGATCGCCAGTGCGAGCAGCATTCGGTTCTCCGCTTGCGTCGAAAGCGCGGCACCATGCTGCGCGGTAAACAGCGGCAAGTGAAAGTGGATGCGCCACTCCCCCTCTGCGGGTACATCCGAGGCAAGCGCTTCATGAAGGTCGGCGTACCGCCGCAGGGTGCCCTGCGCACCTCGCTCGATAACCTGGTGCAGGTAGATACCGTCCTCGGCAAAGGGCGCAAGTGCTGCTCTGAGCCGGTCGGGAGAGCCATCGAGAGCAATGCGCAGCGCGGAGCTGATCTGGAGCCTGCCTATCCGGATGTCATGGGTCTTCAACAGCCTAAGCGATTCCGCGGCATCCTCAAACTGGATTGCCATGTGGCATGAATCGAAACACACCTGGATGTGCTCGCGTAGTTGTTCGCCGGCTGTCTCTATCGTGCAGGACAAGCGCTCGGCCAGCATCGGTGCGCCCAGCTGCATGAGGGGTCCATTGAAGAAATCGATAACTTCCGCTGTCGTCTCCAGGAGGCCATTCGGTTCCGGCTCTATGTCGAGATGAATGAAGCGGCCGCTTTGTTTGCGGATAGTAACAAGTTCCGCCGTTATTTCTGCAAGGTGAGCAATGATAGCAGGCCATGCATCATCCGGCTTTTCTATCCAGGGCTTGTAAGAGAGCGGCAGGGTAGAGATACTGCCGTCCATCTCTTCCGGCAGTAAGTGGCTAAGTATGCGGACTAAGTCGAGCGTATATTGGAGCCTTGCCGGATCGCGCCAGTCGGGAGCAAACACATCCGCTTTTACTGTCTGTGCGTGAAACGACCCGAAAGGGAATCCGTTAATTACTGCTACATACAGCTCATGCTCGTCAAGCCACGAGTGGAACCGGGCCAGCCGGTCACCTTCCAGCAGCTGCGAGGCAGCTATTGCGGAAAGTCGCAATCCAAGCGCAAAGCGCGCGTCCGGTGAGAGCCGCTGTTTCAAGGGAACGGCATACTCGGCCAAGCTCCGTTCCACCTCATCCCAGCTTTCACCGGCGTGAATGTTGGTGCAGTACGTAAGATCGAAGCGGCCCGGCTCAATCCGCATTCTGGAGCTCGGTCAGGCGGGCAGCCGGGTGGATTTCAGCTCTTTTCAGCCGGAAGTTAGGCGCTTGCGAAAAGAAACCAAGCGGATTTCGGAAAACTACCTGGTGGATGGCAGCTTCTGTATGTCCGCGACGCCGCATTTCAAGTACAAACTGGGGCACTGCAAGCGGCACGCTATAACCCCAGTCGCACGCGGAATTTACATAAATGCCTTCCGTGCCATGCATTTCGAGTATGTCAACGGCGCGAGAGGAAGATACTTTTGTGTTGGGGTAAAGTGTAAGCCCGCAACGGAAACCGCTATCGCGGATCATCTCGACTGTATGCTCTTCCGCATGGTCGATCAGCACACGTTGAGGATCAAGGTTTGGAAAGCCGGCCAGCGCGCGCAGAATCAGCTTTGTTCCCTTGTACTTGTCTTCAAGGTGAGGCGTGTGAATCAGGATCATTTTGCCGTGCTCCAGGGCAAGTGACACATGGTCCTTGAATGTTTCCAGCTCTAGCAGCGTGTTGCGGTTCAAGCCGGTTTCACCGATGCCGAGGACATTTGGACGGCTGAGGAACTTGGGGATGCGAGCCAGAACTTCGCGTGTCAGGGCGCGGTTTTCACCCTCCTTTGGGTTCAGGCATAGCCAGGTGTAGTGCTGGATGCCGAACTGCGCAGCGCGTGCCGGCTCAAACTCTGTGAGCACACGAAAGTAGTCCTCGAAGCTGTCAGCCGAGGTGCGATCCCAGCCAGCCCAGAAAGCCGGTTCAGAGATAGCGACGCATCCGCTGAGCGCCATCATGCGGTAGTCGTCGGTGGTGCGGGATACCATGTGCGCGTGAGGCTCGATGTACTCCATCAGGCACCCTTTCCGTTTGCGGCATACGCACCCCAGGCGGCTTTGCGGTCCAGCTCGCCGCGCGGTTCGTCAGTGGGATCACTAAGGGCGAGAGCGATGCGCTTTACCCGTCCGGGGCCGGGTTCAAGCAGTGTCTGCGCGGCTTGTTTGAGCGCGGAGACACGGAAGTCTGCGTCTGGATCGGCACCGTCATGCGCACGGTCAACGCGGTCGAAAAAGGCAGCGAGTTCCAGCAGATGATTGCGGCTTTCCGCGAAGTATTCATCCACAATGCGATGGAGATCGAGTGGGCAGTTCATGCGACGGACTCCTCCTGCACCGCAGACGCGGTTTCCTGCAGCATCTCCAGCGCGTTTCTCATAACAGATGCATCGATTGCATGTACTTCAAAAGGATGACCGATGCCGCGAAGGACGGTAATTGTCAGCTCGCCCCCGAGATGTTCGCGGAATTCAACCAGGCCCTCCAGCAGGGAATCGAAGCGGCTTCCTTCAGGCGGCAAAGCCAGGGAAAATCCCAGCCGGGTAAGCAGCAAAAGAATACGCCGCAGGTCGAGCTCTGCAAGCCAACCCATGCAGTAGGAGTAGGTGCTGTCAAGTGCGACGCCGATGGCGACAGCTTCGCCATGCCGCAACCGGAAGCCTGTAAGCTGCTCCAGCTTGTGGGCAGACCAGTGGCCGAAATCAAGCGGCCGCGACGAAGTGGATTCAAACGGATCGCCTCCGGTGCCGATGTGGAGAAGGTGCAGCTCTGCCGAGCGATGCACCACGTGCTGCATCGCATCCTCGTCGCGGGCAGTCAAATCTTCTGCATGGCGCTCCAGAAAGTCGAAGAACGCAGAATCCTTAAGCAGCGCTACCTTGACTGCTTCAGCGATACCGCCGATCCAGTCCCGCTGCGAAAGCGATCGCAGAAAGCGGAAGTCGTTGATGACCGCATACGGCGGCGCAAAAGTACCCACAAAGTTCTTTTTGCCGAATGCGTTCACGCTGTTCTTTACGCCGACGCCCGAATCATCCTGCGCGAGCACCGTGGTAGGCATGCGGATGAGACGGACGCCGCGATGCGCAGTCGCTGCCGCGAAGCCGACAAGATCAAGGAATGCGCCGCCGCCCACCGCCACCACAAACGACTGCCGGCAGATGCCGAACTCATGGATCGCGGTTTGCACAACTTCGTACAGGCGCTCTGCATTCTTCCCGGCTTCGCCCCCTGCAAGAACAAGGGGCGAACGCACCAGGTGCATGGTGGCTTGGTGATGCTCAGCGTATACCTTGATCCGATCCGGAAGATCGGTATCCGCTTGCAACAAGCCTTCATCGAGGACGCAAAGAACATCATGCCGTCCGCTGCCGAATGTTTCCAGAAGCACTGGGTTTGCAATGGCGAATACGTCCGAAGTGAAGTGGACAGGATAGCTGTAAGGGACACTGAATTGCTGCTGAAGAGATCGCATAAGGGTCAGGTAACCGGGAAAAGCTTTGCCAACTCCCCTGTGACAACCGCAAGCGAGAGAATGGCCGCGCCGAGCACGACCCCGCCGTAGGAAGCCGCGAGAGCCGCGTCGAGAACAATCAAGGATACGATGCCGGCGTGGACCGCAGCGCGGATCGCATTCCCTGTCGGATTTCGATACGCTCGCCAAAGCGGCGGCCCCACGCGAACCAGTAGCAGCAGCGCGAAAGGGAGCAAACAGGCAAAACGTTGTGTTGAGCCATTGCCGAGCAACAGCAAGCCGACTATCACCGCAGCGAAAAGCAGAAGTGTGAACCTGCCTGTAGCCACGCTCCCACCATGCACCTCACCCCGGCTCAGGGTGGTGAGAGCCACGATGTACACGAAAGGGAATAGCGCCAGGAACCATGTGTGCGCAAGCACAGCAGGTATTGCGGAAAGCCCCATCAGCAGATTGAGCGCCCGGCAAGAGCCCATCACGACAGGTCCAAAGCTTCGCGGCTTTGCAAAAGCATCGTAAAGCAGAATGGCTGCCGCAAGAAGCGTGCCGAGGAGCCCTGATATTTCCGAAGCGCGGAAGGCCAGGCAGATTCCTAGCAACAGCAGAACCGCTCCCAGCCCCCCGGCAATACGAGCCGAAACAATCCCGGAGGGAATCGCTCGTTCGGGCCGCTCAGCCGCATCCAGGTGCCGGTCGAAGTAGTCGTTCAGCACAACACCACCCGCATACAAGCAGACGCTTGCGCCCACCAGCCACGGCAGGGAGCTTGCGCGTGCCCCTACGATGACTGCGCCGGTCAGAATGTCGGCAGCTGCCGTCACCAGGTTCGCGGGCCGCAGGAAGCGGATTGAAGCCGTCAGGCGCTCGCGGGTACCGGCTTCAGCAGTGTGTTTGTTCGCTAACGGAATGAAAGTAGACATGCAGGCATCTCAGTTGGTGGTTTCAGACTTTCTCTATGCAATGAGATGGCAGTGGGATGCATGCAGGCACGTCATCTCCATAACGCTAAAGTACAAGACGCCACAGCACCAAAGCATGGTTTTGGATTCACCACAGTAAAGCCGGGTGTATGGGGCCGCTCCCGGACGATTGTGCTTCCCCCGGCATAAGAGAGTCTACCCAGGAGCCGCTTTAGGGCCGCTCTCAAGCCGACTGATGAAAGGTTGAACCATGGACGGGACTGGAAAACGTTCGCGCGATAGCATCCTGGATATCTGGGGTTCGCGCACGCCCTACTTTGGGCAATGGCCCGCACGGATCGACCAGAATCTTCTTGAGGAGCCGGACCGCTGGGTGCAAAGCGCCTGCATGCTCTGCTCCAACGGCTGTGCCATGGATATCGGGGTAAAAGACGGTCGCATGGTAGGGGTTCGCGGGCGTGCGGTGGACCACGTCAACAAGGGCCGCCTTGGACCCAAGGGACTGAACGGCTGGATGGCCAATAGCAGCCCGGATCGTTTGAAGCGTCCATTGATCCGGCGCGGGAGTTCGCTGCAGGAAGCAAGCTGGGACGAAGCGATGAGCCTGATCGTCTCTCGCACGCAAGAGCTTACCCGCCGCTACAGCGCGAACACGCTGGGCTTTTACCATACCGGCCAGCTCTTTCTGGAGGAGTTTTACACGCTCGCCCTCATTGTGTTCGGAGGCCTTGGAACCAACAATCTGGATGCCAATACACGCCTTTGCACGGCAACCGCTGAATCAGCTTTGCGAGAGTCGTTCGGTACGGACGGTCAACCGGGCTCCTACTCCGACATCGACACGACCGATATGCTCTTTCACATCGGGCACAATGTCGCCTCGCAGCAAACAGTGCTGTGGACGCGCATACTGGACCGGCTGCACGGCGCGAACCCACCCCGGCTCATCGTCGTCGATCCACGACGAACTGACACTGCCGGCGAAGCGCATTTGCATATCGCGCTGCGGGTCGGAACCAATCTCGCATTCATGAACGGCCTGCTCCACCTCCTCATCCGCAACGGGCACGTGGATCATGAGTATGTAAACGCGCACACGCTCGGCTTTGACGCCCTGGCGCAAACAACGGCAAACTACCCGCCGAAGCGAGTGGCGCAGATTTGTGACATCCCGGCAGCCCAGCTGGAGCAGGCAGCGGAGATGGTCGGCAC
Organism: uncultured Acidobacteriaceae bacterium; assembly: GCA_964236655.1. Classification (GTDB taxonomy): domain Bacteria; phylum Acidobacteriota; class Terriglobia; order Terriglobales; family Acidobacteriaceae; genus EB88. Next base: position 11,538 of record CAXSFX010000013.1, read on the forward strand.
AGCGCCAAGGCTCGTATCCACCGTTCTGCAAGGCGTCTACCAGTCTCCGTACGCGACAGCCTCAGCCGTCCAGGTCAACAACCTTCACCTTATCCGGGGCATGATCGGCAAGCCCGGCTGCACGGTGTTCCAGATGAACGGTCAGCCGTCGGCTCAGAACTCACGCGAGACCGGCGCGAGCAGCACGTATCCCGGCATGCGCAACTGGCAGAATCCGGCACAGGTTGCGGAGATCGCGCGTTTGTGGAACGTAGAGCCGAAAAGTATTCCCTCGTACACAGAGCCCACACCCGCGATGGAAATCCTGCGCCGGGCAGAAACCGGCTCTATCCGGTCGTTGTGGATCACGGGCACCAATCCCGCGGTTTCAATGCCCGACCTGCCGCGCATGCGGCGCATCTTCTCAAAACCCGGCCTGTTCCTCATCGTGCAGGATGCCTTTCTTTCAGAAACAGCGGAGTTTGCCGACGTAGTATTGCCTGCTGCGATGTGGGGTGAGAAAACCGGCACCTATACCAACACCGAGCGTACGGTCCACATCTCGTACAAAGCCGTGGAACCGCCTGGGGAAGCCAGGTCCGACTTCGACATTTTTCTCGACTTTGCCAGGCGCATGAACCTGCGCGACAAGGACGGCGCGCCGCTGGTCAAGTGGTCCACGCCGGAGCAGGCCTTTGACGCATGGCGGGCGATGAGTGCGGGGCGTCCCTGCGACTACAGCGGCCTGAGCTACGCAAAGTTGACCGGCGGGTCGGGCGTTCGCTGGCCCTGCAACGAGCATTTTCCGCAAGGCACGGAGCGGCTCTACACTGACGGCGTTTTCAATACAGCCTCCGATTACTGCCAGACCTACGGGCACACCCTGGTGGACGGCGGTGAAATAGCTGAGAGTGCATACCGGGCAGAAAACCCGGCGGGCCGTGCCCTCATCAAGGCCGCCGAGTACCAGCCGCCGCCGGAAACGCCGGACAGCGAGTACCCGTTGATCGCAACTACGGGCCGCGTTGTGTACCACTGGCATACGCGCACCAAAACCGGCCGCGTCCCTCCCTTGCAGGATGCCGCGCCGGACGCGTTTGTGCAGATTTCAGAGGGGGATGCAGCGGCGCAGAGCATCCACGAGGGCGACTGGGTCGAGCTGCGGACACGTCGTGGAAGCATCCTCGTGCGGGCACGGATCGGCAGAATTCGTCCCGGTCACGTGTTTGTGCCTTTCCATTACGGCTACTGGGATCATTGGAACCGCAAACGGGCAGCCAATGAGTTCACCCTGTCCCAGTGGGACCCGGTGAGCAAGCAGCCGTATCTAAAATCGTCCACGGCACGGCTCATAAAGGTAGACGCGCGATCCCTTGCCGATGGACAAACAGCGAGCGTCAGCGACAGGCTGATGGGCGTACAAAAACCGGCTTATGAGGAGAAACCCGTGACCGATTCCGCAAAGTTGCCGCATCCTGAGCAGCAAATCCCTGTGTACCTGGCTCTTGTGCAGCGCGGTGAGCAGGCGCTCGCCGAGGCATATGACACGGTGGCACAGCACCATGCCGCGAATGATGAGCTCAGAACACGGTGCAAGGAGACTGCCGAGCGCAGCCGCGCCGGTGCAACCGGTCTGCACGCATTGATCGATCAGTATGGACCGGCGGAAGAGGCTGAACCGGAGCAACTGCGGGGAGCCATGTTCGGTGGTTCACGGGAGGGCAACCTGGGCCAGCTCAGGGACCTGCACGATCTCTACACGCTTACGTCTTATCTCAGCATCGGCTTTTTCGCTCTCAAACAAGCGGGAAGCGCCCTAAAAGACGCCGCTCTGACCGCCGCCGCGTCAGCCCGTATGGACGAGCTTACGATGGAAGAAGGATGGCTCGATCGTGAAATCCGGGCCATAGCAGCGCAGGCACTGGTGGTTCCGGCACCTGCCTGAACTACATGAATCCTGTGCCGATTTTCAGCAATCGGCACAGGCTCTATGGGCCTTTAAGGCTCGGTGCGGTACAGCACAGAGAGGCACCCAAGCTCAAGCGTGATCTCTTGCAACAGGTAGTGATGTACATACTTCTGGCTTGTAACCTGGAGCGTAAGGTCAGTAATCTCGACCAAACCCATTGCCAGCCCGATGTCGTTCGCCACACCAAAGGCTGTAATACCGTCAAGGCTTGCATGCGTCAGTTGTTGCAGGTCGCGCCAGCCGGAAGCCGCTCCGCCTACAAACCCTTCCAGGTCAGCCGTAAGCTCCCGTGCTTTCGCAAACAGGGTTCCCGTCAGGTTGTTCGGACTTTTGGGCTCGCGGCCGATAAGGCGCAGCAGCTGGGCTGCCTTGGTCTCATGTTCACGTGCCCGCTCTGCGATTTCCTTTAGATAACCCCTCAAGTGGGAGTCATGCATCTTGGGCTGGGTATCTTCAGCCAGTTTGCGGAACGAGGTTTGGACCGTTTGCACAAAGTGGAACCACCGCTCTGCGCGATCCATGCTCGTCTTCCAATTTGCTTGGTCAATTTCAATAATGACGGGGAGAGCTTGTGCAGCCATATTCATTCCTCTCGCAGCTACGAATCTTCACGGGTAACGCGCCACAACACACCGGTGTGTGCGTAGGCGAGCATGGTGTTGCGCTTGATGTCGACAGAGCCGAAGTCAAGCACGTACAGGCTCTTGCCGTCCGGGTGGAACTTGCAGTCTACAGGCCGCTCCAGGCCGCCGCTGCCCGGTGTCGCACCTGCGGGGCCGGGCTGCTTGTTGTGCAGGAAAGGCTCTGAAGCACCCGTTTTCACATCGACCAGGGCGACCTGAAAGCCGCGCTTCAGCGCCTCGGGTCGTATGGTATTCATGGGTGCCAACGTGCCCCATTGCGACAAAAACAGCTTGCCGCGATGGCCGAAAACATCCGAGCGGCAAAAGTCCATCATGGTAAGGCATGTGTGCGGCTCAAAAAGCACGGCAGCCGGCCCGGAACGCGGCGGCGGGTTTTCAATCAGTTGTTGAGCCTGGGTGCCGCGGTTGGGCTTGTGGCGCTCGTCCCAGAGCGGCAGGCCCAGGCCACCGTAATCGGGAAAGCCGAACCATTCCGGGGTCTTGACGGTGCCGAACGGCTTCGAGGCATTCTTCACATGCCATACGCGATCCGGGTCTTCGCCGACTGCGCGATTACCCTTCTCCTCGAAGTCATTGTCGGAGATGTACATCTCGCCCTCTTCATTGAGGGCGACACCGTAAGGGCAGCGGATACCCCAGGCAAGCAGTTCCGGCTCTGAGCCGTCAGGACGCGCGCGGTACACGCTCCCGCTGCACCAAAACTCTCCCTTGATGACCTCACCCTTTTCAGCGGCAACGCCATACGGCTTGAAGGCTCCTGTAGGAGTCGTGTCGTTATAGGGAATTACCGGGTCGAAGCTCCAGACGTTGTTACCTGTCAACGTCACGTCTTGCCCCGGCACGTCATGCGCATGCGGGTGGCGCGCCATATCGACCGTAAAGCCGCTCGGCTCGATCACGCCCTGCTGCGACACAGACCCCTGCGCAAAGTAGATGTTTCCATCACTGTCAAACACAGGGCCGCCGGGCTCATGCCACCCGCCGTCGGGCATTTTATCCACCAGGACCGTCTGCTCACCGGTGACCGGGTCAAAGCGAAGCAGGCGCGTGGTGTAGCCGCCCTTGGCCATGGCATACAGTTGTCCATCATGGAAGGCCAGGCCGCGCGGACCGCCCTCTTCAAGATGTGCAAGGACCGACACGGCACTGGAAGTTTCAAGGCGAAGAATGCGCGGCGGCATCCAGGGGCGGGTGGGCCAGGTGGTACCGCCCTCCGCAATAAAAACCGTTCCATCAGGAGCAATCGCCATGCCGCATGGCATGGAGAGGCCCACGGCAACGACTTCTAATTTGTAACCGTCCGGCACCACCACGTCGTTTGGATCGACGCGGCGTCGTGCAGTGGTTGGCAGATGTTCAACAACTCCGCTGTCTGCAACTACGGATGAGATGGAATGGGGCACAGTGTACGTCTCCGTGTGAGTGGAAGTGAGCAGTATGAATCTTTGAAGCGCGTTCCAGTACTGGCGTTCGGCCATCGCAGTTATTGTGCGACTATCCCGTCAACAATCCTGTCTCCCGCGGCTCGCTTTTTGAAACATTCATAATCCTCGTCAGGATTTTCGTAATGGACTCGTTGCCGATTTGTCTTACTTGTCAGTGGATGGCAAAGCCTCATATGTCACATAGGCAAAGTGCATGGAATCGGGTGCCCAGGAATTGACGTTCATTGTGCCCTGGCCGCCGATACCCTTGAAAAGCAGTTTTTGCGCAGCGGCTACTTTACCTTTATCAATACCTACAACCTTGATCTCTATGTTTACGTTGCGGGGGTTATGAGTAGGAGTGCCGGCCGGGTAGCCGATGTACACCATCTTTGTGCCGTCGGGTGAAATATGGGGAAACCAGTCCTGCTGCCCGTCGTTGACTACAAGTTCGGCCTTCGCATCATCATGGCCGGCACCATCGGCAGGGAAGCGCCAGATTGCTTCCTTGCCGGAGCGGTCCGAGTTGATATAAATCCACTTGCCGTCCGGGGAGTCATCAGGGCCATCGTCCTGGTGGATGTTTGAAGTAAGCTGCTTCTCCAAGTTGTTCGGGCCGCCTGCCGTGGGCAGACTGTAGATGTCGTACTGGCCGCTGCCGCCGCGCTGCGCTACAAAAGCAAGGGTCTTGCTGTCAGGCGACCAGCCATGAAAGTAGCTGGGTGACTCCGTTGTCATCTGCTTGATGTTCGTGCCGTCGGCATCGGCAAGAAATACCTGCGAGCCCTTGCTTGCGGGTGTGCTTGCCGAGAAAGCAAGCTTTTTGCCGTCCGGGGATAAAGCTTTGTCATTGTTGCAGCTGTAGCTTGCAGGTATCGCCAGCTTTTGCGGCGTCGCTGTACCGTCCTGCATGAGAGGGAGCTTGTAGATACCGCCATCGGAATTCGAGATCAGGTATTTGCCGTCAGGCGACCAGTTGGGTGCCTCCCAGATAGAGTCTGCGGTATACACCAGGTGCGAGGAGTCGTCACGCAGGTTATAGATGAAGAGCTTGCTGCGCAGATGCTCGGAGGCGGGCGCGGAAGATGCCGCGGGAGGAGTTTGCGCATGCAGTGCAGGTGCTGCGAAGCAAAGCGCGATCATGGTGAGAGTACGACATAGCTGCCGAGGTGCAAGGGACTGCTTCATCTTCTTCATTTTTTATCTCCGAGAGCGCTCCTACTACGACAAGATGCCGGATGGCTCCGAAGCAGAAGCCTAGCGCACTTTGCCCGCTGCGTTCTCAAGAAGAACGTCCGAAAGCACACCGGTATCTACCGTGGCCGGCAGGTGCGAGCAGAAGCCGATACCCACATAGAACGGACCATCGAAGTGCAAGGAGATCGGCGGCCCAAACTGGTGCATGGGCTCACCCTCAAGGCTGATGAAGATGGAAATGGAGTCCCCATGCTTCTCAATGCCGATGCGTTTGGCCAGTACACCGTCAAGGCTGCCGCCGAAGCGGAACTGCATATCCTTCATGGAGCCGCCCTGCTCAGGCCGCTGCGCCAGGTGGATCATCCCTGTGCCGTGCTCACCGATCATGGCTTCTTTCGAATCATCGTCGAGACTTTGCCGAATGACCAGGACAGCCTTGCGGTCGTTATAGCCTTTCGGGTCCGGAAACGTAACATCAGCCGCCAGCGAGACATCCCCCGACATCTTCTTCCATAAGTACCGGAACTCATCGCGCGAGTACCAGATGTTATAACCCGCAGATCGAACCGTGTATTGCTTCGTCGCGGCGTTGTAAGTCGAACTGCCCGGCACCACCGCGCTACCCACATCCGACTGGCCGTTGAACAGGCCCAGCGGCACTTCAAGGGTCCGAGTCGGCCTGTGAAAGCCGGCAGGCGGCGGCACCTGCGTATGCGTGGGCGAGCCCGGCTGCGCCCAGTCCGGTACGGCAGGTACCTGCGCATGTAAATGCATTACAGGTTGAAAAAAGACTGCTAAACAGAACGCGTATATAGGGTGCGCCATAGACTTAATCTTTCCGGTACCACTTAGGTTGCGGCGTATTGCCGCGATATGCTTCTACCTTGTAAACCTCTTGCAGGTCGAATATTACTGTATGCCGCTTATAGCAGCCTGCTCGGCGGGGCTGGACTTCTGCCGCTGCTTCGCTTGCTCAAGCAGTTTCCTGAGCTTGCCCTCGATATTCGCATCTCCCACATGCTCATCCTGAAGCACACCATCGCCGTCAATGGTAAAGGTATGCGGAATCGCATTGACGCCGAAGGTCTTCGCAAGACTGCCGTCGAATCCTCCATCACGGTATTGCATCCACGTCATATTGTTTTGGTTTACAAACTGCTTCCATTTCGCTTCATCTGAATCCAGGCTGACGCTGAGAACAACCAGCGGCTGACCGGCAAATTCCCTGGCGATGTGCTGCATGTGCGGCAAGGCTTCGCGGCATGGCCCGCACCAGGTAGCCCAAAAATCAATTAACACTACCTTGTCCGCCAGTTCATCAAGCGACACACGCTTGCCGTCGAGCGAGGTCACGGTGAAGGGTGGAGCCATACGCGCCCGCATCAGCTCGGGCCGCTCTGCATAGCGCGACACCCGTCCTGCATCGACAGAACCTTTTTTGAGCCTCGGCAGCAGCGCAGCAAATACCTGCCTGGCAGCCTCATCCTGTTGTTCGTTCGCCAGGCAGGCGCCTTTTAGGAACAGCGCTGCGCCATCTTCAGGTTGCAGGGCCAACGCGCTCTCTGTTTCTTTCTCCCCTGCAGCGAAGCATTCCGGCTTCTTCTTTGCTTTACCCATGGCCAGCAGCATCTCTGCCCGACCCACGTGCGCTTTGGCCTGCTCTCCCGGTGTTTTCGCCATTGCGATCCATTCCTGGGCGGCGGCATCGGCTGCCTTGTAGTCACCCAGACTCGCACCGAGAGTCATTACTTTTCTTGCGCATGCGATGCAGTGTCCATCCTGCTTGTCTGCTTTTTTGAAACTATCGAGGGCGAAAGAGTACTGATGCTTCGCCTCCAAGCCCTGGCCTTCTGCAAAACTTTTCTGAGCATGTGCATCCGTGGGCCCATCCGCGACCGTTTGCCCGCGAGTAGCCAATGGCAGTACGCCAATCCAAAGAGAGCAAATGATAAGGGCAAGACGGTGCTGCATGGTTGGGTCTCCACAAGATAGAATCTACGCGCGACTGTACCACGGCGTGCAGCGTGACTGTGGGTTATGCCCCAACATGACACAAGTGGGACACAGGGCCCTGGATTGCAAACAGTAAACTCCTGCCAGAATGGGGCAGTTATGGCATGGGGCTTTACCCGCTACCCGGCAGGAGGGCATCTACCTTGCCAGCAAACCCGTCATCATAATGCAAGTGGAGGGATCACACATGGGCATGAGCTGGGCACACCTGGGTACGTCGGTCGCGGCCTCTTTCCTTGCCTCACTCGTGGAGTGCGTGGAAGCGCTTACCGTTGTGCTGGCGGTAGGCAGTGTGCGTGGATGGCGTTCCGCGCTTGCGGGCTGCGCACTGGCGCTTGCCGTGCTGGCATTGATCGTGCTCACGGCAGGGCGGCTGCTGTTACGCGTCCCTCTGCACGCCTTGCAGCTCGCGGTAGGCGTCTTGCTGCTGATGTTCGGCCTGCGCTGGCTGCGCAAGGCGGTGCTGCGAGCCGCGGGGCTCATCCCTCTGCACGATGAAGACGCTGCGTTCGCTAAAAACACCTCGGCCATGCTGTCGCTGACAACGCGGGCAGGCGGCTGGGATCGTGCGGCACTTGCCGCGAGCTTCAACATCACCATGCTTGAGGGCACCGAAGTCGTCTTTATCGTGGTTGCCATCGGCGCAGGCGGAACGGGCACGCTGCTGCTGGCAGGGCTGGGTGCAGGAGCTGCCTTGCTGGTAGTGGCTGCGCTTGGCTTGCTGCTGCACCGGCCCCTGGCGCGTGTGCCTGAAAACATGCTGAAGTTTACGGTAGGTGTGCTGCTCTCGGCCTTTGGCACCTTTTGGGTAGGCGAGGGTATGCGGCTTGCGTGGCCCGGCGATGATTTTGCCATCCTGTGGCTGGTCGCTGCTTACCTGCTTGCCGCAACTACCATGGTTGCAGTGAGTCGTCGCCTGTATGCAGCGGCGTCGGCAGGGTAAGTCATGGGCTGGATGCGAACTGTAGCGCGGGAAGTCCTCGGCCTGTTTGTAGACGATGGCAGCTTTGCGCTTGCCATTCTTCTATGGCTTGGAGTGATGCGGTTTACAGCGTCCCATCTCAGGCCTGGAGTGTTGGGCGGGGTGATTCTAGCCGCCGGGCTTTTGCTGATTCTGCTGGAAAACCTGGTTCGCTCGTCTCGTAAAAAGAAGTAAGGCCGGTGGATGCCCGGCCCTTCACCTACATGCGAGCCGGGTTCACGCCTTCCGTTTCAATCCCGAGCTCGGCAAAAGCAGCCTGTGCCCGCGCCTTGTCGAAAGCCCCATCCCTTGCAAGCTTCGAGAGCGTTGCAGCCACGATTGACTCCGCATTGATCTCGAAATGCCGCCGCAGATGCTCGCGGTTGTCGCTGCGGCCAAAGCCGTCCGTGCCCAGCGTAACCAGCCGCATTCCCAGCCATGGCGCAAGCTGGTCGGGCAGCGTCTTCATGTAGTCGCTCGCGGCTACAATCGGCCCCTTGGCATCGCCGAGCGCGGTCAGCAGGTAGGGTTGCTTCTCTGTCTCGACAGGGTGCAGGCGGTTCCAACGCTCGGTTTCAAGCGCATCGCGGCGCAGCTCATTCCAGCTGGTCACGCTCCACACATCAACTAGCACACCATATTCAGCCAAAATCGCCTGCGCGCGCAGTGCCTCATTCACAATGGGACCCGAGGCAAGCAGCTGGGCTACAGGTGCGGTCTTGCCTTTCTTTGCAGGGGCGCTTTCCGTCAGGGGGGCCGGACGAAGCCGATACAACCCGCGCACAATGCCTTCCTGCACGCCCTCGGGCATTGCGGGCATGGCATAGTCCTCGTTGTACATGGTGATGTAGTAGAAGCAGTCCTCACCCTCGGCGTACATGCGGCGCACGCCGTCCTGCAGGATCACCGCCAGCTCGTACACATATGCCGGGTCGTAGCTGATGCAGGTGGGCACGGTTGAGGCCAGCAGGTGCGAGTGGCCGTCCTGGTGCTGCAATCCCTCACCCAGCATGGTGGTGCGGCCCGCGGTGCCGCCCATCAGGAAGCCCTTGCCGCGTGAATCCGCAAACGCCCAGATCATGTCGCCGACCCGCTGGAAACCGAACATGGAGTAGTACATGTAGAAGGGAATTGTGGGCAGGTTGTAGTTCGAGTAGGCCGTGCCCGCCGCGGTAAAGCTGGCCATCGATCCGGCCTCTGTAATGCCTTCTTCGAGAATCTGTCCGTCCTGCTCCTCGCGGTAATACAGCATCACGTCCGAGTCATGCGGCTTGTACTTCTGCCCCTCGCTCGCGTAGATGCCAACCTGCCGCACCGCCGACTCCAACCCGAATGTCCGGCCTTCATCGGGCACGATCGGCACAATGAGCTTGCCGATTTTCGGGTCCTTCATCATCGCCCGCAGGATCGACACAAAGCCCATCGTTGTGGACACCTCGCGGCTCTTCGACCCGGCAGTCCACTCGTTGAAAAACTCGATCGGCAGCGCGGTAAAATCACGCTCCGGAACGGTACGTGAGGGCAGGTACCCGCCCAGCGCTTTACGCCGCGCCTGCATGTACTGCAGCTCCGGCGCACTGTCGGCCGGCTTCCAGGGCTTGGCACCCTTTGCCTGCTCTTCTGATAGCGGCAAATCGAACTGCTTCACAAACGCGGCGAGCGCGTCATCGGTCAACTTCTTTTCCTGGTGCGAGGCATTACGTGCCTGTGTCCCGGCAAAGCCGTAGCCTTTTACCGTCTTGGCGAGGATCACCGTCGGACCGCCCGTGTGCTCAATCGCACGCTTGTACGCGTTGTATACCTTGGCTGGGTCGTGCCCGCCGCGATGCAGGGCACCGAGCTGCTCATCGGTGTAGTCGGCCACCATCTCCAGCAACTCCGGGTACTTGCCGAAGAACTCCTTGCGCAGGTACGCGCCGCCCTTGGCCTTGAACGCCTGAAAGTCACCGTCTACGCACTCTTCCATGCGTTGCAGCAGCAAGCCGGTGTGGTCACGCTCAAACAGCTTGTCCCAGTCTGAACCCCATACCACCTTGATGACATTCCAGTTGGCCCCGCGAAATACGCCTTCAAGCTCATCAATCACGCGCATGTTGCCGCGCACCGGTCCATCGAGCCGCTGCAGGTTGCAGTTGATGACGAACACCAGGTTGTCGAGCTTTTCACGCGATGCCATGGTGATCGCACCCAAAGTATCGACTTCGTCCGTCTCCCCGTCGCCCACAAACGCCCACACCTTGCGCGGCGTCTTTTCAATCAACGAGCGGTTTTCAAGGTAGCGCATAAAGCGCGCCTGGTAGATGGCGTTGAGCGGCCCGATGCCCATGGAAACCGTGGGGAAGCGCCAGAAGTCCGGCATGAGCCATGGATGCGGGTAGCTTGACAGGCCCGGCTTGCCGCGCAGCTCATGGCGAAAGTGCAGGAGACGCTCTTCATCAAAGCGACCCTCAAGATACGCCCGCGCGTACACACCCGGCGAGGCATGGCCTTGAAAGTAGATAAAGTCGCCCGGCTGCTCCGGCCCGGCGCTCCCCGCCTGGCTTGGATAGTTGGCATGGAAAAAGTGGTTGAAGCCGACTTCTAGCAGCGTCGCCAGCGAGGAGTACGTGGCGATATGGCCGCCGATGCCTGCGTCCTTCTTATTTTGCCCATGCACCATGGCCATGGCATTCCAGCGGATCAGGCTTTCAACCTTGCGCTCAAGCCCACGGTCGCCCGGATATGCCACTTCTTCATGGGCTGGAATGGTGTTTTTGTAATCCGTCACCAGCTCGCCGGGGATTGCGATACCGGCCTCACCGGCGCGCTTGCGCAGCGCTTCCATCAGCGAGGCACCCTGCTCCGCACCCTCGGCCACGATAACTTCGTCAAACGCTTCAATCCACTCGGCAATCTCGCTCTGAAACTGTGTTTCGACGGGTACAGCGACTTTGGTAGCCATTTGGAAGCTCCTCACACGGAGAGTAGGGTGCAGCGCTTAAAAGCAGCAGGCTTGCACGGGATCAGTGTACGGGGTGCAATACGCAACTGCACAGCGAGGTCGGTATTGCACTTGAAGCACTAAATACACGGGCAGCATACGAGGGTAGCTATCGGGTACCGTGGCTCTTGCGCGCTGTGCTTGCCTGGGTCGGCTTGGCGGCAGCAGTTGCTGAAACTGCCTGGTCCAGGTACGAGAACAGCAATTGGGGGTCTGTCACCTGCACATATGGGTGACCGGCATCATGCGAGTGCGCGGTAACCACCCAGATGGTCGGCGTCCGGCTCACGCCGAGCTTTACACCAAGGTCCTTGTCCGCGCGAACCTCATCAGCCAGCTTGCCTTGCGGGTCCATTACAAACGGCAGCGCGACATTGTGCCCCTGCGCAAACTTCTGTGTGAACTCGTTCAGGTCATCGCTTGTACTGATCGACTGCTGTGCCGCGAAGATGGCATCCCGATAGTCTTCACCAAGCTTTGGAGATTTACTGTCGAACCAGCGCGCATTGATCGCGCCCTGCTTGCTCCAGTTATGAGTCGGGATGAGGAAATCATGCCGCACCAGCGGCACATGGTACTTGTCGACTGCACTTACCAGGGCCGGGTTGGCGGCAGCACAGGCGGGGCACTCCAGGTCTGAGAATTCAACAATGGCTACATTGGCCCCTGCGGGCGGTTTCAGCGCGGGCGAGTCAACCATGGCCTGCGGCACCTGCGAGGCTTGCGAAAACTGCGCCTGCGCGGCCAGCGGCATGGCGGCAAGCGCCCCTGCCAACATCAGTGTGCTGCTTATCCTGCAATCCCGTCCAAACATATGCTTGCTCCTTGGGAACGCGCTGCACGATCTAACGGCGCGGCGGCTGTAAACTTGGGTTGCGGCAGTTTTGCCTGCCCCGGAGAGCCCTACCATGCGTGCCTTGCTGGCCCTGCTCGCCACCCTCGGTATTATCGTATCGTCGCTTGCGCTGCGGGTCCACTACTCGCACGATGTGGAGCCGTGCGACATCAACGCCCACTGGGATTGCGGCATTGTGAACCACAGCCGCTTCGCCATGTTTCACGGGGTTCCGGTCGCGGCTATCGGCATCGCCGGGTACGCGGCGTTGCTGCTGTGCGCGGTGTTCGGCTTGCGAAAGCTGCTGCTGGTAAGTGCTGCGGCGGGCTTCTGCTACGCCCTGTACCTGACCAACATCGAGCGGCGCGTGCTTGAAGTGTGGTGCCTGTACTGCGTCTGTTCGCAAGGCGTCATCACGCTAATTACGCTGGCGGCTGCCGGCTGGGTAGCCATGGGAAGGCGTCGCGTCCTTGCTTAATCGCTTGGAAGACGCTATTCGGCTTGCGAACTAGCTTACGAACTACAGGTGGAGGCGCGGCTTAAAGAAGGCCGCGCCTTCTGTGCCTGCCTTCTGTGCCTGCCTTCTGTGCCTAATGACCGGTAAGTGCCGTGCGGAGCGGCCTGGTCGCAAAATAGGTAAGACATATCCCGGCGCTGTTGTAGTCCGAGGCAAACTCAAGCAGCTTGTTCCCGTTTGCCGATGGAAGCAGGGCTGACTCGTAGTTCGGGCAGTAGTTGTTATAGGACGTAGGTACCTTGACCGGTGCGGGAATAGTAGTCCAGTTTCCGGAACCGTTAGCTGCGGTATTCACGAACAGAACTTGCCCGTTCTGCGAGGACTCTGCCCCATTCGCGTCGAAGAGCACTTGGCCGACCAGCAGAATGGCACCGTTTTGTGAGTCGGGGTCCGGCGTCCAGACGTTGGTGGCCGCGTGCTCCAGGTACTGGCCTGTCGTGGTTTGCACTCTCATTCCCACGTTTGCCGGGTCGCCGTAGTTCCAGCCGTCGGTCGAGGTGCGGTCGAAAATGGTGCAGGCGGCAGGCCCGCACAGCTCATAACTCATAAAGTACGTGCCGCCCGGCAGCTTGCTCACCACCGCGATTCCTGGCCGATCCGGTTGCAGCGTGCTCCGCACAGTATTGGTTTCATCCTGCCAGGTGGTTCCATCGTAGGTGCGCGCCTGGGCCAGCTTCTGGCTGCAGCAGGGGTCGGTCTCGTCTGACCAGAAGATGGCGAGCGCGCCATCGGCGGTGATGGTGAAGTCCGGTTCCCATAGGCCGTGCGTGCTGTCTCCCCTGGATACCGGCATGGATGAGAATTCCCAGGTGCGGCCCCGGTCGTTGCTGACGTAAATTTCAATGGCAGGCGTGGTGCCATGGAAGTAGGAAGCGGCATAGAGCAACGTTCCAGCCGCCAGGCTGCCGACCGCCCTCGGCATCTCATAGATGGTGCCGCAGCAGCGCTCGGTGCTACCGCTTGCAGCCGGTACCGTGTCTACAAAGGAAAAGCTCTTGCCCGCGTTGGTGCTGAGAAAGATGTTGCCGTTGGTACTGGCGACAATCTCGCCCCGGAACTTGTCGGGGCCATGCTCAAGCCGTACCAGTCGTGGGTACAGGGTGCTATGAGGCAACAAGGTGCCGGTAAGCGCCTGCCCGGAGGCTGAAGGCGCTGACAGAAGCGGAAAGGTACAGCAAGCAAGCAGCGCGGCACGTAGAGCAGTGCGAAGGGGGAGTGGCATGGGTGGACTCCTTTTAACAACGGAACCTGCTCTCAAGCAAGCTCAGCAGTGCTTGAAAACCCCTGCAAGGCACCTCGTGAGAGCGATACCACTCTCTGCCGGTGTTTCTAAAGATGTCAAGAGAAGCCCTATTCTCATGTACGGCTGGTAGCCGGTTTAGAAGTCGCGCCCATGCCGAGGGCCGGCATCAACACGGCTCTGGCGGCAAAATCACAAAACTTGAACAGGTGACGGGTTGCGAACTTCACATCGCGGGCACGAGACAGCACACGTGTATGGGGACGCTTACAGCTTGAACAACTCTCGCAGCCGCCGCGTTTGCGTGCGGCTTACCGGGATCTCCGTCGCCTTGCGGTCGCCCATGCGCAACTGGTAGCTGCTCTTGAACCACGGCACCACCTCGCGGATGTGGTTCAGGTTCACTACAAACGACCGGTGCGCGCGCCAGAAGATTGCAGGGTCCAGCAGTTCGAGCAGGTCCTCAAGTGTGCGGCACTTGGGTTGGCCTTCAAGCGTCGTGGTGGTCACGGTAATGGTGCCGTCGTCCACGCCTGCGAAGCAAATATCCTTCTGATCCACAAGCAGCAGGCGGGAGCCGGCCTGGAGTGCGATCTTGCCGCTGGCTGCGGGCTTTGGTGCGCCGGACTGTTCCAAAAGACGCAGCAATGCCGATAGCTGCGCCCCCGCACCGCCCGGCATCGTCTCTCCCTGTGCCGCCAGCCGCTCCTGCACGCGGGTACGCGCGCGGCCTAGCGCCTGTAACACTCGTGGACGATCAAAAGGCTTCAGCAGGTAGTCGATGGCGTTCACGTCAAAAGCGCGCACGGCATACTGGTCAAATGCAGTGGCGAAGATAATTTGCGGTAGGGCGTCAGGGCCGGAGAGCTCCAGCAACTTACGGAGCACGGCAAAGCCGTCCAGACCGGGCATCTGCACGTCGAGAAACACCACATCCGGTTTGTGCGAGCGGATCAGGTCCACGGCCTCAATGCCGTTGCTGCCTTGCGCAAGTACCTCGACGTCTTCGTCGGTTTCTAGAAGAAATTCGAGCTCTTCGCGGGCCAGCTGCTCGTCATCGATAATGAGCGCGGTGAGGGGAGTGGTCATTCGCCGTCATCGCGGAACGCGTACAGCCGTTGCGGCGCTTCTTCGCGTGAGCGGTCGTAGCCGCAGCTTACGCAAAATCGGTCTGTAAGTCCCATGCTGCTGTAACACTTGCGGCAGGCCGCGGAAAGCTGGTAGGCGCATTGCGGGCAGAAGTGGAACTCATGCTGCACCGGGGTGCTGCACGCCGGGCACAGGCTCACTACAGGCTGCCGCAGCAGAAAGTAGAGCACCGCGCCGATACCCCCCGGCAGCACCAGGCATACAACGATCCAGAGACGGGCGCGCATGGCACGGCGCTGTGTGTCACGGGAGATGTAGCCCACCATGAGCATGTACAGGGCCGAAAGCGCACTCCAGGAAAGCGCGAAGTACAGCCGCAACCCGAACGGCAACTGGTGATGCCGATGCGCGGGCACAATAACCCAGAACAGGTACAGCACACTGACAAAAGCCAGTGCCGCCGCCGCTACCGACCATCGAGGAACCAGCTTGAGCTCGGAGGAAAAAGAGCGCTGTTCCCCATCACTGGTATGACTGGACCGGGTTGGAAAGCGATTGTTCATAGGGGTCGGTTAGCGTCTCTGATTACGCGCGGCTGTTTGCGGCGTTCGCCGGTCATCGCCCACCAGGAATAGAACCGCTGCCACCGCGGCAAACAACGTCATGCCGAGCGCCACCAGCATGCCGGGCAGGTCGAACAGGGTTTCGCCGCCCAGCATGTCGTCAATGCCAGCCCAGAGCGCGGGTGCCAGCGCCAGGGTAAGCGCCCCCGTTACCAGCACAGCGACTGACAGGTTGCGGCGGCCAAGCTTGCGGTCTGTCCTGCGTGCCATCCCTGCGTTGTACACGGCACGGCGGGTACGGAGCGATAAGGCGCGATCCGCAGCAGCGTCCGTGCCGGTAAGTGCGGCAAGCAGTTGGGAATCCCTGGATTGAGTCTGAAGATCAGGCATCAGGATCGGCTCTCCCCTACAGTATCGGAGCTGCGAGTGGTGGCTTCTTCAATAAAGGGCCGCAGCGCCGCGAGTCCACGATACAGCCTGGACTTTACTGTAGAAAGCGGTGCGCCGGTAACTGCCGCAATCTGATCCAGTGCCAGCTCCTCATGGAAGCGCAATACGAGTACCTCGCGGTGGAGCGGGTCAAGCGTCAGCAGCGCCTCGGCCACCAGCGCGCTGTTCTGCCGCGACAGGTAGTTGTCAAAAGGCGTGGGGTCCTTGCTGGCAACTTCAAAGGGGCGCTCGTTCTCTGTTTTTTCTGAAAGCTCTTCAAGGCTGACCATGGTGCGGCGGCGGCGGAAGTCGATGACCAGGTTACGAGCGATGGTGAACAGCCAGGTATCAAAACGGGCACTGCCGTTAAACTGCGCGCCGCGCAGCAGTACGCGCATCCAGGTCTCCTGGAAGAGGTCTTCGGCCAGCTCGCGGTTGCTCGTCAGGTACAGCAGGTAACGCAGCAGCCGATGCTGATACTCCACAATGAGCTGGTCAAGCAGGGAGGGATCGCCGCGCTTGAGCCGCTCGGCAATTTCGAGGCTCGCGGTGCGGGTTGCGGCGTCAGTGGCCCGAAGAACAACGGTTTGGCTGCTCATGTCTCCCCATAAGACGCCCGGGTGTGGAGAAAGGACGCGCAGACGGCAAGAAAAGGCGAGCGGGTGATGGCCCGATACACTTGGAAGGATGGATATTTTGTACGGGCTTCACCCGGTAGAGGAAGCGGTGCGTGCCGGTTCCCGCACCTTTGACCACGTTTGCCTGGCGCGCGACCGCGTCGACGCCAAGCTGGACCGACTGGCCGCGTTGTGCCGCGAGCGCGGCATCCGCATGCGGCTTGAGCCGCGCGACCACTTGACGGACCTAGCGAAAACCGCCGCGCACCAGGGTGTGGTGGCCGTGGTGCGGGCCAAGGCATTGTCTGATCTTGAAGATTTTCTACAGCCGCGCACCGGGCGAGCGCCGCTGCTGCTGGCGCTTGACGGTGTGGAAGACCCGCAAAACCTGGGCGCGCTGCTGCGGACCGCCAACGGTGCCGGTGTCGATGGCGTGGTCTCAACCGAGCGCCGCGCGGCCCCGCTGAGCGGCGTGGCGGCCAAAGCCTCTGCCGGGGCCGCGGAGCACGTGCCCATGGCCCGCGTGGTGAACATGACGCGCGCCCTGGGGCAGATCAAGGAAGCCGGTATCTGGGTCATCGGCCTGGACGAGCGCGGAAGCATGAATTACGACGAGTTCGACTTCACCGTTCCCTGCGCGCTGGTGTTGGGCCGTGAGGGCGCGGGGCTGCACGAGCTGGTAAAGCGCACCTGCGACCACCTGCTGCGGATACCCATGGCGGGGGCGATTGCGTCTCTCAATGTGTCGGTCGCGGGCGCGGTGGTACTGTTTGAGGCGGCCCGGCAGCGCCGGGCGGCTGTGGCGATGCTTGCCCCGGTTCCTGTGGTCGTCACGCCGAAGAAGCAGAAGGGTCTGGGATCGCTCTGAAGGTACTTTCCCGATGCAGGACGGTGCACAGCTGCTTTGCCTGGCTGCTGTTCTTCACGGCGCGCCTCGCGCTCACCCAAACAGCGCCTCCTCCCAATACACCCCTTGGACCCCCGTCTACGGCTCAACGGACTGAGCCGAAGACACACGGTACGGTGCTGTTCTCGCGCTCAGCGACTGACTCTAATCCTTCCCAGTCAGCCGGCGAAACTGCGCCACCCGCGCTTGCCGATTCCATCACGGATGCAATGCGTAGCGCGCCTGTCTTTACCGCATATGACTTCACCATTCACCTGCAACCGGCCTCAGCCGGGCTTGAAGCGCAAGTGAAAATTACGCTTCGCAATGACGGGCCGCTTCCACTCCCGACATTGCCGCTACAGCTAGGCTCCGCACTGCACTTCGAGCACATTCGCCATGACGGTATCGCACTGCCGTTTGCGGTGCATACAGTCGGGAGCGATGCGGACCACACAGGCGCGCTTGCCGAAGCAGCCGTGGCGCTGCCTGCACCGCTCGCCCCCGGTGCGTCCCTCAGTCTCACGGTCGAGTATGCGGGAGCCGTCTCGCAGTCGAGCCGTCGGCTTGACAGGATCGGTACCCCGGCGGCGCTTGCCGCTCGTTCGGACTGGGATCGCATCGAGGACGACTTTACCGGGCTGCGCGGCTTCGGCAGTACGGTCTGGTACCCGGTCGCATCCGTACCGGCTGTGCTTGGCGATGGGGCCAAACTGTTCCATGAAATCGGACGTCAGAAGCAGCGCAACAGGGAAGCAATTGTCAGCATGGCCCTCACTGCGGAGTTCGCAAGCGACGCACCCAATGTATGCGTGCTGGACGGGCATGTCGTCGCGCTTGCGGAACCGGCATCGCTGCCGTCAGCCGGTTTCCCAGGAGTCATGCGGGTTGAGCTGCCGCCTACCGTGCTCGGCTTCGCGCTGCCGTCCATCGTGCTGGCTATGCGCGCTTCAGCGGCACCCGGCCCGCTGATTTCCACCGCCGCGCTGCCGGTCCATGGGGACGCCGTGGCCGCCTACACGGAAGCGGCCGGCCTGCTCGATCCGCTGTTTCAGGACTGGTTCGGAGCCAAGCCGACAGCGCCGCTCCAGCTCATTGATCTACCGATTGAAGGTGCCTCACCTGCCGAAGATGGCGGTGCGCTGCTGCTGAGTCTTACCGGGGGTGAGCCGCAGCATTTGGCAGGCGAGCTGAGCGGGTCGCTCGCGCATGTTTACTTTCATTCACCGCGAGCCTGGCTCAGCGAGGGCGTCTCCGGACTGATGACCGCATTGTGGACCGAGCGTACAGAGGGCCAGGCACGTGCCTTGCAACAGCTGGGCGCGAGCGGGGCCGCGTTGTCACTTGCGGAGCCGGAAAGCCCCGGCGTCTCCGGCGGACACCCTCTGATCGCCGCGCAGGATGCCATCTTCTATCGCACCAAGGCGACCTATGTACTGTGGATGCTGCGCTCGCTCGCCGGGGACGATGCCCTGGGTGCCGCACTGCGCGCCTACCAGCCAACAGAGGACACAGCGCCGGACTACTTTGAAAAGCTGGTAGAGCGAGCCATCGCGCAAACGCCCTCACCGAAAACAGAGAGCGGTGACAGCCAGTTCGCCACGGACACCCCCGCCTCTCCCGCACCTGCCGGCGTGCCGCCTGCGCTGAAGGCAGACCTGCAAAGGTTCTTTACAGACTGGGTCTACAACGATCCGGGCTTGCCTGACCTGGCAATTGCCAACGTTTTCCCAAGCCGTGCAGGCGCGGGCGACCAGTGGCTGGTTGCGGTCACCGTGCGAAACTCCGGCTTTGCCGAAGCCCCCGTGCCGGTCACCGTCCACTCGGCCATTGCCGCCGCAACGGTGCAGGTGCGGGTGCCCGCGCACGGCGAGGTATCGCGCCGCATCTTGCTGAACGGTGAGCCGACCGAGGTGGACGTAAATGACGGAAGCATGCCCGAGGTGCAGGCAGGCGCACACCGACGGTTGCTTACCTCTGTGCCGCCCCGGTAATTTACTGCGCCGGGGATGCCGGTGGTGTTTGCCCATCCGGCGTCAGCGGTTCAAGAAGCGGAGACGCCAGCGTACCGGTAATGCTGCTCGGCGGCGCATCGGTCGTTCCGGCACGCTTCAGGGCCAGGGCGCGATCCCAGCCGATGCTGCCGGTAAGCGTGTCCAGGGGCATACTGGGGCCGCCGGAAAGGGTGCTTTGCGTCAGTTGCAGGCCTTCGCTGCCGAACGTGCCCGTTCCATCCCAGCTGGTAAAACGGGGCAAGGCTGGAGGCAGGTCTCCGCTGCTCCACGAGGCCTGGAAGCTGCCCTTGCTGCTGCTCATCAGCTCAGGGGCGGTCGTACCCGCAAGCTCTAGCTCAGCCGTACCGTCAAGCGTGCCGGGGCCCCAGCTTTCGTGCCACAGCGCAGCCGCCTGGGCCGCGCTTGCACCGCGCAAGTGGGTCTGCAACCGGTAGCGCGGAGCATCGCCCCCCAATGTAACCGTGCCTTCAAGGTGAAAATTGCCACCCAGCGCGGTGCCGTCAAAGTTCCGAAGTACCAGTACCTCTTCGCCTGTGTACGCCGCATCCGTTCCGGTTGAAAGCAACGCCGCAACGCCGTGCACCGGCAGGCGACCCAGTGTCAGCAGGCCCACATGCAATGAGCCTTCAAACGCAGGCAGTCGCGTACGATTTGTGTTTAGACGGCTGAGCAGGGAAGACAGCAGGGGATTGCCTCCACTATGAAAGACAGCTTGCAGCGCGCCTCCATCGAGGGTGGGCGTGCTGAGAGAAATGTGCGTGACACAGAGCGCCGGTGCCTGGCAGTGGAGCGGGAACTCCGCGTTGCCCGCCAGGTGCACCCGCCCGGCACCCGCTACACCGATTGAGGCGGAAGAGGTGGACCAGCGCAGGGTGCCGGGCGCAAGCGCTGCATCGGCGGACTGCAAATCCACGGGGACCGGCAGCCACGAAGGCTGCCAGCGAACATTGGCCAGGTGTACCGTGCCGCCGGTGCTCGCCCCGGAGGTACTCGCCTCGGTTACGAAGCCGTCGGAACCGGCATCTGCTTCACCTTCCAACCCTGTATTCGAGCCGCTTCCCGAAGCACTCCATGCCCGGGTCCATGGCGCGGAGGCGCGCACCGCGATCTCCGCTGAGGCTTTCGGTAAAGCCGTAAGCTGGTTCATCGCAGGCAAGTGCAGCGCTGCTGCCAACGCCTGCATGCGGGGGAAGCTTGCGCCGCCATTGGCGTGGAGCGTGTAGCCATGCGCCGTAAGCTCGGCTCCTAACGCCATGGGTGATGCCGCGGTACCCAATGGAATAGGCGCAGTTGAAAGCAGCAGCACCGGCTGCGGTCCGGGACCGGCGGTCAGGCGCACATCTTGAAGCAGCAGCGGCTCTCCGTCGAGCCCCGCCTCGGCAAGGCTCAGGCTCTCAGCAACCAGGGAGCCTGTAAGCTGTTTCGACTTCGGCGTGTACCGATATTCGCCGTTGATCTCGCCGTTGAATTGCTGTGCCGACGGCGCACCCTGGTGGAGCAAG
Source organism: uncultured Acidobacteriaceae bacterium (assembly GCA_964236655.1). GTDB lineage: Bacteria > Acidobacteriota > Terriglobia > Terriglobales > Acidobacteriaceae > EB88. The sequence continues at coordinate 32,398 of CAXSFX010000013.1, forward strand.
TCTGCAACGGACGCCAAAAAACCGGCGGGCACCTTGTCCGCAGTCAGGGCAAACTCCGGTTCGCCCGCTCCACGTACCAGTGTCAGGGCACCGGCTCCTACCGGCCAGCGGCACAGCAGGCTGTTTTTCGTATCGTCAGCGCGGCTGTAGTGCCCCCGGCAGCTTGCGTCAAGCAGGAACGGCTGCTGCGGCGTAAACTCCTGCCTGTGCAAGTTGGCCACTTGCAGATGGGTACGCACGTCCAGCCGGTCGATCTCACCCTCAAATTTCGCGGTCAGGTCGATGTCACCGCGCCAGCCGTTATCGTCATCCAGCAGCAGGCGGCTCAGCTGGCCCAGCGGAGCACGGCTCCATTCAGCAGTCATCTTCAGCGGCATGGTGCCAAGTTCCGATGCGCGATGAAGCTCACCGTCAAGCCGCAGCAGGCCGGTGTCGCCCTGCGAGATTTCAAGATCGGTACGGACCGGCTGGCCTTCAAGCCGTACTTGCCATACGCCGGGCCTGTCAGACCACATGGAAAAGTCTGCATTCAGCAGCGAGTAGGGTAGTTTCTCACTCTCCCGCTTGAAGTTGATGCGCGTACCGGTTGCCTCGATATAAGGGAAGCGCGGCGCGGCCCCGGGCCGGGGCTGGCCTGTAGGCGCATTGGGGATGTGCGAGGCCTGCAGCAGGACGGATGAGATATTCCAACGTCCGTTTGCGTTACGAACCAGGTTCACGCTGGCATCGGTCAGCTCCAGGCGGCTCAGCTCAAAGCGACCGCGCCACAGGGAGGAAAGCCGAGGCTCGGCAATCACCTCCGGCGCGAGCAGGGCAGGTTCAGCACCGAAGGGGGAATCTTCACCGACGGAAAGATTTTTGATCTGAAAAGCCGGCCACGGCAGCAGTCGCAGCGAGATGGCCCCGGTACTAATAGGCCTGCCGATGGATCGTCCGATAGCCCCGGCAATCCGGTGCTGAAATCGCCCCAGGTTGATGAGCGGCGGTATGGTCGCAAGCAACAGCAGCACGATGCAGGCTGCGAGCAGTACATTTTCCCGTCGGACTCGTTTCGCAACGCGCTGCCGTTGTTCCCCATCCATGTCAGCGAATCCGATGGAAAGTCCGGCTCCAGCGAGTCTGATCGAAGAAGTGGATCACAACGTGGGTCAGCCAGGCAATTTGATCCTTGCCGCCGGTCTTATTGATTTGCTCTTCACTGGTGATGAACGACCAGTACACAAACAGCGGCCGCCCTACGATGTTGGCGCGCGGCACAAAGCCCCAATACCGGCCGTCAAGCGAGTAGGGGCGGTTATCGCCCATGCAGAAGTAATTAGCTGCGGGCACCACCAGGTCTTCCCCCTGAATATGCGTCGGCAACTCGGCAGACCAGGTTGCCGTAACGCCGTAGTCCTCGGAAGGAGGCACTGCGGGAAAGTCATCCCGGTAGGGTAAATAAATCTGGTCGTTTGTCTTTTCTGCTTGCGGCTCGTTCTGAGCCTTGCCGTTCAGGAAAACAACGCCGTTGCGCAGATGGACGCGGTCGCCGGGAATGCCGACAACGCGCTTGACCAGGAACAGGTCGGGCTCGCCCGGCTTGTAGAACACCACGATATCGCCGCGCCGTACGTTGCGGTAGTGCACGATGGGAGCCCAGGTAGCCTCCGGCGCAAGCGTAATGCGGTCCACAACCACGTGGTCGCCGATAAGCAGCGTCTTCAGCATGGAGCCGGAGGGGATGACAAAGTTCTGAAACACAAACGTCAGGATGAATAACCCGAAGACCAGCACACCGCAGATGGACGCGATAAATTCAAGCGGCGTTTCATCCTGCGCGGCGCGGGTGCCGACGGTTTGCTGTTCTCGATCCTGGTCCTGGTCGACGATGGTGGCCATAAGCGCGGTTGCGGTTCCTTCCCCGTCGGTCAAACGCCCGGCTACCGCACAATGCGGAACATGCGGTCCCAGCGGGCAAAGTTGAACACCGCGGTTGCAGGGTCGTTTTCGTGTCCGAGTTTATCATCCGGCAGCGTGGGAACGTCTGTGGCAGAGGGCTCACGAAGCGAGAAATAGATAACGATGGGCCTGCCGAGAATGGCGGCGCGGGGCACAAAGCCCCAGTAGCGGCTGTCGCGGCTGTGATTGCGATTGTCACCCATCACAAAGTACGCGTTGGGCGGCACGGTAACGTAGCCGTTCTGCGCCTTGTGCCGTAACTCGTTCCACCAGCGATTGTCTACGCCCGGGTCCGTGTAGGGGCCGGTAGGAAAGTTGTCGCGGAAGGCGTCGGCATAGGCCGGCTCAAAGACGGCGTATGGTTCCCGCAAGGCCTGGCCGTTGCGGTACACAGTGCCTTCCGCAAGGCGAATCTGGTCGCCCGGCATGCCGATGACACGCTTGACAACATATTCCTTCGGATCGAGAGGGAAGCGGAACACCACGACTTCATCCCGCTTCGGTTCACGGAAGGGAAGCCATTTGAACCCCCCGCCGGGCGCGTAAATCTGCTTGTTGACCAGCAGAAAGTCGCCTACAAGCAGGGTGCGCTCCATGGACTCTGACGGGATACGGAACGGCTGGATGACAAACGTGAGCAGGAACAGCGCGACCACGACCATGGATAGCAGCGAACGGACGGTGTCTGCAACTGTGGGCAGATGCACATGGTGCGCGCCCGGCTTGGCTGACAAGGGCAGCGTGACCGGCAGGGGCGTGATGACGGGCTTCGTCATTCCGCTTCATCCGGTTCAGCTGCCTGTTTTGAAGGGGTGTTTTCTTTGCCGCTCAAGCGCACAAATGCGCGCCGGGCGGCTTCCTGCTCGGCTTTTTTCTTGGTACCGCCGGAACCGCGTGCCAGCGCCCTGCCGGGGTCCTCTTCCGTATTCGCTGTGCGCACTTCCACCAGAAAGCGTTTGCGATGGTCGGGGCCGGTCGCATCTTTGAGCACGTACTCTGGCTCCTTGCCGCCGTTCGCCTGCAAAAACTCCTGAAGGGCAGATTTATAGTCGCCGATGGCCTGGTTGGCTTGGAGCTCGGCATGGAGCCGCGCCGCCTGCGGTTCCACAATCGCGCTTTCTACAAAAGGTTTCACTGCCCCAAGGCTCCCGCTATCCAGGTAGACGGCAGCGGCCAGTGCTTCGACGCAGTTGGCCAGGAGCAGGGCTTTGGTGCGGCCACCATTCTTTTCTTCGCTGCGACCCATGCGCAGCCACGGACCAAGCTCCAGGTGCATACCGACTTCGCCGAGGTACTTGCGGCTTACAAGCACCGCACGCAAACGGGTCAGGTCGCCCTCATTCAATGCCGGGAAGCGACGGAACAGCGACTCGGCCACCAGCAACCCTACAATGGCATCGCCCAGAAATTCCATGCGCTCGTTGTCGCCGACTTCGCCGGATTGTTTTTGGCCCGGCTTGCCGCGTCCACCGGCTTTCTCCGCCAGCAGGTGCTGCTCGTGTCGTAGAGAGCCGTGCGTCAACGCCTGCTCCAAAAGCGCGGGCTGTGCAAAGCGGTGGCTCAGCTTTGCCTCCAGCGCGGAGAGCGTCGTGTCTCTGCCGTTTTCAGGGTTTTCCGGCATTGCTGGGGTATCCGCTTCTTCAGGCAGGCTGCCTACTCTTACTCTAGTGGATGCCCCAGTCCCTTGCTGCCCCTTGCTGCCCCTTGCTGCTTATTGCTGCGGGGTGCCCGGCTCAGCCTTGCCATCCCCGCTGTGCGCCAGCGCATATGGCTGCTGCAAGCCGCGCTGCGCGGCCTCCAGCGTGTCCGTCTGCCCGTCGCGTACCGTC
>CAXSFX010000014.1:0-36059 GCA_964236655.1 uncultured Acidobacteriaceae bacterium
ATGCAGCACCGCGAGGACCACCTGAGCCAGTTGAACCTGCAAATCGACTTGCTGACGGAAAAAGAACTGACCAAAGCGCTGCAGCTGCTGCGCGCAATATGCGTCAAGCTCGACATAGGCGCGCCCATGCAGGATGCCGAACTCTCCGAGATGAGCCAGGTGACCTCCGTCGGCACGCTTGCCGAGCGAATCCTTGATGACATGCCGCCCAAGGTCTAAGTCCGGCCCCCTGCATACGCGATCCGACCTTCACTGATCGTCCAGCGCACTGTACCCTGCATGGCCCAGCCGTCAAACGGTGTGTTCTTTGACTTACTGCGCGACGCGGCTGCGTGGAACGTCCAAGCCGTTGCCGGGTCGAAGATTACGGCATCGGCCCAGGCTCCCTTTATGAGGGAACCACGGCCCGCAAGAGAAAATACCCGCGCGGGCTCCGCGGTAAGCAGCGCCAGTACGCGCACGAGCGGCATGCCGTGCTCTCCGTGCAGTACCCGCAGTGCCAGGCCCAGCGCGGTTTCTACCCCGGTAATGCCATTCGGCGCGTTCTCAAACTCCTGCTCTTTTTCAAACTGTGCGTGCGGCGCATGATCGGTTGCAAGGCAGTCCACGGAGCCGTCGAGCAAGCCCTCCAGCATGGCCGCGCGATCCGCCTCCGAGCGCAGCGGCGGGTTCATCTTGGCATTTGTGTTGTAGCCCGCAAGCGCGTTCTCGTTTAGCACAAAGTGGTGCGGCATCACTTCGCAGGTTATGCTGAGGCCTTCGCGCTTGGCTGCGCGCACCGCGTCAAGAGCTTTTTTGGTGGAGATGTGCTGCACATGCAGTCGCGGTGTCAGCCCTTCATCGCGCAGCTCCCGCAGCAGGGCAATGTCGCGCTCCACCAGGCTCGACTCCGCCTCAACCGGCATGCCGCGCAAGCCCATGCGGAAGGCGAGTGCGCCCGCGTTCATGGATGCTATGTTCCCGGCCATGCCGTGCGTCATCCGCGTGTCCTCAGCGTGCTGCACCACGCACAGGCCTGCACGGGCGGCGGCGACAAGCGCTTGTCGCATGATGCTGTCGCCGAGTATGGGCTTCCCATCATCCGTTACGCCGACCGCGCCTGCATCGCGCAGTGCGGGGTAATCGGTCAGTGCCTCGCCCATGCTGCCGACCGTCGCAGCCGCTACAGGCAGTACACGGACCGCCGCGCCGCGTTCCGGTGCCTGCACCCAGCGCACCCGTTCGGCGGTGTCGGTTACCGGCACGGTGTTGGGCATGGCGCACACCGTAGTAAAGCCGCCTGCGGCAGCGGCCCGGGTACCGCTTGCTATGGTTTCCTTCCAGGTTTGCCCCGGCTCGCGCAGGTGTACGTGGAGGTCGATGAGTCCGGGAGCGACGACCAGGCCGGTGGCGTCGAGAATCTCAGCGCCTGCGCCTGCAATCGACCCCGACTCGCCGACTTCTGCCACCTTGCCGTTTATGAATAGCAGGTCTTTGAGTGCATCTGTGCCGCTAGCCGGGTCGATCAGCCGTCCGCCTGTGATCAGCATGTTCATTGCGCTTCCCCCAGCGCGCGAGCCACCAGCGCCATGCGGATTGCAACCCCGTGCCGCACCTGCTCTTCAATCAGCGAGCGCGGCCCATCTGCGGCGGCATCGGCAATCTCCTGTCCGCGAATCATCGGCCCAGGGTGCATGATCCACTGCGGATGGCGCAGCATGCGCTCCTCGTCCAACTGGAACTGCGCGCGATACAAGTCCAGGTTCAGGTTGAGCCCGGCCAGCCGCTCTGTCTGTATCCGCAGCATCATCACGACATGGGACTGCGCCAGGGCGCGGTCGAAATCGCGTTCAACATGCAAGCCGGGTCCAATCGCAGCAGCAAGCTCCGGCAGCAGCGGTGCGGGGCCGCACAGCAGTACCCGCGCGCCCAAACGGGGCAGCAGCAGCGCATTCGACCTTGCTACACGGCTGTGAAAGATGTCGCCGCATATCGTGACCGTTACGCCGTTCAGCGTCTGCGCGTCTACCTCCGTCACACCTTTACGCAGTACCCGCAGTATGGTTCGCAGGTCCAGCAACGCCTGTGAGGGATGCTGGTGCATGCCGTCGCCCGCGTTTAATACCGGCAATCCTGTCGCCTGCTCCAGCAGCCACGGCGCACCTGAAAACGAGCTGCGCAAAATAATTGTTTCTGCGCCGAGTGCGCGCAGTGTTAGACCCGTGTCCTTGAGCGACTCGCCCTTTTCAATACTTGAGGATTTTGAACTGATCAGCGTTGTATCCGCGCCAAGCGCCTTGGCGGCCAGCTCAAACGAGGTGCGTGTACGGGTACTCGACTCATAGAACAGCAGCGCCACGCGCCGCTTGGCAAGCCGTCTTGCTCGTTTGAGCGGGTCTTCCGTCTCAAGCTCTGAAGCCAGCGCCAGTACCGCGCTTACCTCACCGAGTGAAAAGTCTTCAATGCCAAGCAGGGATCCGGCGATGGCCAACTGCTACTTTCCCTCTGCTGCAAAATCACTTGCAGGTTCCGAAACACGCTCACCGGTTTGTTCCATAATCAGCACTTGCTCTTCGCCGTCGATCTCGCGCAGCTTCACTTCGATGATCTCCTGCCGGGAGGTTTGCACCGTACGACCCACAAAGCCGGCCTCGATGGGCAGCTCGCGGTGGCCTCGATCGATCAGCACCAGCACCTGCACGCGGTTGGGGCGGCCATGGTCGAACAACGCTTCCATGGCGGCGCGGATCGTGCGGCCTGTGTACAGCACGTCGTCTACCAAAATGATGTTGCGGCCTGTAACATCGAAGCCGATCTCACCCCCGTGCACCACGGGACGGGCAGAGCGCGTGGAGTCATCACGGTAAAACTCAATGTCGAGTGCGCCCACATCGACCGGGTGCTTGTCGATCTGCTCAATCAGGATAGCTAGCCGCGCGGCTAGCGGTACACCTCGGCGCTTGATGCCGACCAGGCCGAGGTTCGCCCCACCATGGTTCTTCTCAACCACTTGATGCGCCAGGCGCACCAGGGTGCGCTCAATTTCAGATGGAGAAAGAATGCGGCTTTTTTCACGCAGCTTCGGAATGTCGGCAAGGTCTCGGTCAGGCGTCATGGAAGGATTCAGCATACCGTACTGCGCCGCCGCTAGGACTCGCTGCGCTTGCGTCCGGCACTGTAACGCACTGCAAATCTCCCGGTCAGCCATGCAAAAGTGAGTACAGAAAGTGCTGAAACCGCAACCGAAAACAGTGTTGCCGCGCCCACGCCTTCCGGAGACAGCAAAAACGCCAGCATATGGCGCAACTGTTCTGCCGCATCCGGATTCATTTGTGTTGCCTGTTCCACCGTTTGGCGCAGCTTGATCTGATAGGGGCTGTCGATCAGGCTGCCGCCCTGGTGCAGTGTATACCGCTCCATTAGGAAAACGACTGCTTCTGCGGCAGTGCTTATCAGCGCGGCAAACAGGCCGAGCACCAACCCAATGCGGCCTCCAAGGCGGGGAGTCAGCAGGGGGGCACCCGGCGCAAGCCGTTGGTAGCGGCGCAGCGTCCACACCGCGCCGGCCACCACCCCCAGCAAACTGATGAGCGGTAGCGGGATCAATAAAATCAGGCCTGCAGGCACGGCGAACAGTGCGGCAGACTGCACAGCCGCAGGCCATGCGATGTCACCGGTCTGCAGCGTCACCGGCCCCGCGGCAGCCTGCTCCGCGTCGCGCTCTTCAAGGCTTGCCACGCGCAACTGCGGCGCACCGCATTCCGGGCAGTGGGCAGCCCCGTAGGGCATGGTGTGGCGACAGTTCTGGCACAAAGTGGTCATGCAGACTCTCTTTACAGTCTGACACATGCGCCTTCGGAGTAACCTCCCTGCTTGAAAGGCGTTTGTGCCGGGCAGCCTCCAGGCGTCTATACTGCTTTCGTAAATGGCATTCGCTAAATTTGAAGGCTGGTGGAGATGACTGACCCGGATCCACGCCCGCCGACAAGCGAAGGCAGCGCTCCCGCTATCCCCGACAAGCTGTACTTCCGCATCGGCGAGGTAGCTGCCCTGTGCCGCGTACCCGACTACGTGCTGCGCTTTTGGCAGACCGAGTTCCCCCAGCTGCGCCCGGGCAAGAGCGGCACCGGTCAGCGCCTGTACCGTAGGCGCGACGTAGAGATGGCGCTGCGCATCAAGCACCTGCTGCACAGTGAGGGGTACACCATTGCAGGAGCCAAGGGCGTGCTGGGAGCGAAACAGGCCGCGCCCCCACCTGCACCGGTAGAACCGCCTGCCTCGCCGGCAAGAAGCGGTGAGCGCGCCCAGTCGCAACTTGCGCACGTACGCTCGGAACTGCGTGAGCTGTTGCGGCTGCTCAACCGGCCACCTGTCTCCGGCGATTCCGCAAGTCCGGCATTGACCCTTTTGCCCTATAAGCCGCCGACTGACTAGGCAGCCCTTTACACTGGGCGCATGACGAAAGAACCAAATGGGAAGAGTGGGGGCCGTGTAACGGCCTTCTGTGACGGCGGCTCGCGGGGCAATCCCGGGCCTGCGGGGTACGGCGTGTTTGTGCAAGGCGAGGATGGTGCTGCACTGGCGGAGCTCAGCGACTTCCTCGGCGTCAAAACCAACAATGTAGCGGAGTACTCCGGCCTGCTGGCCGCGCTGGAGTGGGCCGTTACTCACGGCGCAGGCGAGCTCAGGGTAGTTTCTGACTCCGAGCTGATGGTGAAGCAGATGAAGGGTCAGTACCGCGTCAAAAGCCCGGAGCTGCTCCCGCTGTACGAAGAAGCCAAGCGCCGTGCGGCGAAACTGGTGAAATTCGAGATGCAGCATGTGTTGCGCGGTAAAAACAAGGAAGCTGACCGGCTGGCGAACGAGGCCATGGATCGCGGCACAGGTAAGGCCGCGGCGGGGCGGCCCACTGCGTCTGCATCGGCGAAAGCACCGGCAGCAGCTCCGGTTCGTCAGGCAACTCCTGCAATTCCGGCAGTTCGCCGGCAGTCTGCATTGTTCCCCGCATCGTTACAGGAGCAACCCAAAAAGGAGTTGCCGAGTGAGGTCACCGGCTTTGTCAAAAACGGCGTAGTACACCTGGTGGAAGGCGAGCTGCCCGAGGGTACCTTTGTGCGCATTCTGCCGAGCCGCCAAGTCTAAGTTGGTTCGCGGCGCTCGTGGCTGTGCGGTATCCGCACCCAGGCCATACCAGCCGCTTCTGCTGAGGCGATGCCCGCGTCCGCATCCTCAAATACCAGGCAATCCTTGGCCGCCACACCCAGCTGCTCGGCAGCAGTTAAAAACGGCTGGGGGTCGGGTTTGCCGCGGGTGTAATCCTCCGCGCCCACCAGCAGGTCGAAGCGGTCCCGTAGCCCCAGCAGCTCAAGCGTCTTCTCAATGGACGCTCGCGGAGAGCCCGACACAATGGCGAACGGGATGCGTCCATGGTCGGCCTTGATGTGCGCCAGCACCGAGGCAATGGGCTGGATGCCGGGCAGCATTGCCAGGTACAGCTCTTCCTTGCGGCGGGCTATCTCTCCAGGCACCATGCGGTAGCCGAAGCGCTCGTTCAACATCTCGACCGTTTTTGGCAAGGGGATACCACCCCAGGCGTAGAACAGCTCTTCAGGGAAGGCAGAGCCCTGCTCCTCGACAGCCTCGGTCCAAGAGCGGAAGTGCAGCGGCATGGAGTCGGCAACCGTGCCGTCCAGGTCAAAGAGGTAGGCTTGAAAGTTGCCTTGTGGGAGGGTAAGGGTTGTGTCGGGCATGGGAGACCGCTCCTCGCTCCAGAGTACCGCAGGGAGCCTGCCTTACGTCCCGGCCTGCGCGTACTCGGCGTCCGTGACCGGTTCGAGCCATACGGCATCGACGCCCTGCTCATCGGCATTTTGCATCGCAAGATGAACCAGCGTGCGGTCTGCCGCAGCCCCATGCCAGTGCAACTCGCCGGGCTCAATCCATACTGAATCACCGGGCTCGATGGCCTGTGCCTGTTGCCCCTTGAGCTGGACCCAGCCTATGCCGGAGAGTACGTGTAGCGCCTGCCCTAGCGGGTGCGTGTGCCAGGCCGTGCGCGCGCCAGGCGCAAAGCTGACACGGGTCGCCTTCAACTTTGCGGGCAACTCACCCGATGCAACTTCATCAAGCCAGACCTCGCCCGTAAACCAGGCCGGTGGGCCCTTGCGGCATTGCAATGCATGGCTAGCTGTGATCTTCATAGGTTTGTCTCCGCATGAACGTCTTGCAGGGGGAGCATGGTCTGTGCCTGCCTCACCATCTCTATCAATACCGTGCGCGCACTTTCCGCGTCCGTGACTTCGCGCAGGAAGTTGATGCGCACCCCTTTCATGCCGTCGGCGGTTTTCAGACGCAAAGAAAAACCGAGCCGGTCTACATGGGTCATCGTCGCCTCAGTCGCTTCAAGCCCTGCTTGCGTTCGTGCCAGCAGCAGCATCGCATCCGTATGGTCGGCGTTCATGTGCGCAAGAATGCGAGGCGCGGCTTCGGCCAGCAGGTCCGGAGCGGCCCGGGCGTACTCCTCTGCCTGCACCCAGCCCATCACGCCGAAACCGCCTACGTAGTACACATCCAGCGGTTGCAGGCGAAAGAAGCCGAAGTCGGCGAACTCCACCCAGTACTGGCTGTTCGGGTGCTTTGCCAGATACTGCTCACGAGCCCCCCTCAGCTCCGCAGCCGGTACAGCCGCCACCTCGCCTACCAGCGTAGCCCGTGCCGCGCCCAGCGGGTCGCCGTCCTCGGCAGTCTGGCTCACAAATAAGCTGGCGCGGCCATCCGCCTTCAGGTTCTGCGTGTGCATAGCCATATTGCTGATCAGGAATAACGGCCGCCCCGCCGCATCCAGCGCATACGGCATCAGCGAGCCGAATGGGAATCCAGGCAGCTTCCGCGACATCGTCGAAAGCGTGGCTACCGAGCTGAGTGAAAGCAACGTCCGCACCCGCTCGGCATAGGAAGGCTCCGGCAGCTGCGGAAGTACGGGGCCGGTGTAGGCATGCTGGCGGGGTGGTGTGGCACTGGACGACGACATAATTTCTCCTGCACCGTATTAATCTTTGAAGCTACAACTTGTAACAATGCGTCTTACCGCACGTTACTCTACACAACTGTTTAACGTTTCTTCCGTATTTTATTGCTACCCTAAAAACATCTTGCTATCCAACGCATCAATTTCTTTAAGACTCTTTCCGGCAATTCCCTGTAAATCTCCATACATTCCAGCAGTGGCATTAATAACACACCGGATTTGCTGTTCTCGCTTTGCCCACTGCTTTGTCATCATTCTGCGTTCTTTATCAAGATCTTCCTTCATGTCTGAAAATTTTTCAACAATGGATTCCACGCGATGCTTAAAACGAGGACCCGTTAAATATTCATACACTTGCTGAACTTTCGTTTCATGACCCTCACCGGAACGCTTTATTTGAGCAATCTGCAAAATTGCTTGACGCATGGCAATTGCCACAGGAATCGTACAGCTCATACTTGACACCCATATACCGTCAATGTAATCGAAGTGCTCAATATCTTTTGGCAAAGCTTGAGAAACAATTACAGCAAGATCAGCTCCGGCTACTCGTTGATCTTCGCGCAGCTTGCCTAACCATTCATCTCGCCAGCTTCTTGTTCTTTTTGCTTCCCACAGGATAATGCCGCACTCTTGTCCTCCGTGCTCAATAACTTTTTGTATGACATCGCCACCAAATCTGCCATTTGGGACAGGAGTGATCTCATCGTGAGGAAATCTGGATTTAAGCTGCTGCTCAAGTTTCAGTTCTAGCACTTCACCACGAACTTGAGGGGAGCCTTGTTCTGCTCGCTTGTTCAAGCTATCTATTTGGTATCTAAGTTTTTCAATAATATGTTCTCTATCTTTTACCTTTAAATCGAGAACTGTCTCAACCTCTCGCCGAGCTTTAAGCCTGACCTCTTCAAGCCCACTGTGCACTCCCTCAGATATCTTGATATTCAACTCGCGCTGAGCCTCTTGTAAATCCATTTCTTTCCGGTTCAGAGTAGCTTGAGCATCTTGAGCTTTTTTAAGTTTCTCGTTTAAAGATGTGAGCTGCGTGTTTTGTTGCTGTAATTCTGCTTCTTTTTGTACCAGTTCTTCCTCAAAGAGCTTTTTTGCTTTTGCTGATTCTATTAAGGCAATAGAGCTCTTCTGAGTCTCAAGACGAGATGCTACCTGCGCCTCAATCTTAGCTTTTATGTTGGCTTCTGTTAACTTGATTTCCGCTCTACGCTCTTCAAGCTGTTTCTCTCGCTTGCTCATCTCAGCCCGCTGCGTGAACAGCTTATGATCACATTCGGCACGAACTTTAGAGAGTAGCGGTGCAGCTATGGATTCAGTAAGCCTAACTTCAAAGTTGCACTTCGGACAGGTGACAGACTGTTCGCCCATTTAGCTAGCTCCTTGATACCAACATAATGATGCAAGATCAAAGCCAATACTTTTTACTACAGAAAGGTGTTACTCAAGTACCAGGAGGTGGCAGTTTATCCAGCCAACTCCCCCTTCACCAGCTCGCTCACTTGCTTTCCATCCGCCCGCAACCCAAGCTCCTTGATCCGCTCGTTCACCGCTTTCATCGCCGGCCCCATTGCCTTTGCTCCCAGCTCCATGCCACTCGCCCCTAGCTCCGCCAACACCCCCGCGATCAGCGGTTGCAGCTCCGCTGCGCCCACTGACTGCGGCAGGTACGCCTCGATCATCACGATTTCCGCGGCTTCTTTCGCCGCCAGCTCCGGACGATTGCCTTTGGTGAACTGCTCCACTGAATCACGTCGCTGCTTGATCAGAGTCGTCAAAATCGCCTGTGCTTCAGGCTCGGTAAGCGGCTCGCGCTTGTCGATCTCACGGTTCTTCAGCGCCGCCTTTACCATGCGCATCGTCTCCACACGCACGGTGTCGCGCGCCTTCATCGCCGCTATGATGTCCGTGTTGATCCGCTTGACCAGCCCTGCGCTCGCTGCTTGTTTGTCGAGCGATTCCCCGCTCACAATTTCGTTCGTCACCGTCTCTTCGCCGCTCATCACGCACCTCTTATATCAAAAGGTTATTGTAGGACTTCGCTCCCTACACGCGCATCACGCTAAAATCGCGGCACCGCAGCACGTTCTGAACCTGAAAGGCTCCAGCCCATGATCCGCAAGACGCGCCTGTTTACCCCCGGCCCCACGCCGCTGCTGCCTGCTGCGCAGTTTGCAATGGCTGCCGCCGACATGCACCACCGCACCCCCGAGTTCCGCAAGCTGTTTGAGCGCGTGCTCGCAGACTTGAAAATCTTTATCGGCACACAGAACGACGTGCTGCTGCTTGCGTCGTCAGGCACAGGAGCGATGGAGGCCGCAGTCAGCAACATCACCTCGCCCGGCGACCGCATTCTCGTTCTTTCCGCAGGCAAGTTCGGCGAGCGATGGACGGCGCTGGGCCGCGCGTTCTCCTGCGACGTGGACGTAGTCTCCGCACCCTACGGCGAGACGTTTTCCATGGATGCAGTCGCAAAGGCGCTGCGCATTGAACATCGCGCCGTTTTCATGCAGGCCACTGAAACCTCAACCGGCGCGCGCCACTGTGTACCTGCCGTGGCGGAGCTGCTGCGCCATAAGCGCAGTGATGCATTGCTGGTGGTGGACGCCATTACCGGCCTCGGAACAACACACTTTGACGTGGACGGCCTTGCTGGAAACGCAGGGGTGGACATCATGATCGGCGGCTCGCAGAAAGCGGTGATGATCCCTCCCGGCCTTGCCTATCTCTCAGTAAGCGAGCGCGCCTGGAGCTCCATGGACATCTCGCTCAACCCGCGCTACTACTTCGACCTGCGCAAGGAGCGCAAGAACGCGCACAAGGCCGAGTCGGCGTACACGCCTGCCGTTTCGCTGATTGCCGGGCTCGCGGCAGCGCTTGAATTCATTGCAGCCCAGGGTGATGGCGACCTCGCCACAGGCCGCGTTGCGCTGGTCAACAATGCAGAAACCTGCGCCGCCATGACCCGCACGGCAGTTGAAGCACTTGGGCTGAAGCTGTTCGCGCCGTTTGCACCCGCAGCCGCCGTCACCGCCGTTCTCCCTCCCCCGGGTATCGACTCCGGCATCATCGTCAAGGAGCTCAAACAGCGCTTCGGGGTAACCATCACCAACGGCCAGGGCGAGATGAAGGGCCAGCTATTTCGCATTGCGCACCTCGGCTTCTTTGACTACATGGACGCCATTGCGCTGATCGGCGCGCTTGAGCACGTTGCCGTTGAAACACTGCGGCTGCCCGGCGTGGAGCTTGGCACGGCTCTCACAGCCGCACAGCGTATGTACGCTACGCGCAACATGGAGCTGCTCAACCGTGCTGCATGCCCCTGCGGCCGAGCGCTTGAAGACTGCGCCCACAAACCCGCCGGAGCCGAAGCATGAAAATTGTCATTGCTGAAAAAGTCTCCCCGGCAACCGTAGCCGTGCTGCGCGAGCAGCACGGCTGGCAAGTGCTGACGCATGACCAGATCCCCGACCTGCCCGCAACACTTGCCGATGCCGATGCGCTCATCGTGCGCTCTGCCGTGCAGGTAGATGACACCTTGATGGCATCGGCACCGCAATTGCGCGTCATCGGACGCGCCGGTGTCGGTGTGGACAACATCGATGCTGAAGCGGCTACACGGCGCGGCATCGTGGTGATGAATACACCCGGCGCGAACGCGGTTGCCGTCGCTGAGCTCACCCTGGGCCTCATGCTCGCCCTCGCCCGCGAACTGCCCCGCGCCAGTGCAGCACTACATGCCGGCAGGTGGGAAAAGAAGTCGCTCGCGGGCACGGAGCTGCGAGGCAAAACGCTCGGCATCCTGGGCCTGGGCCGCATCGGGCTTGAGGTCGCCAAACGTGCGCGCGCCTTCGGCATGGCGCTCATCGGGCATGATCCGTTTGTCGCCCCTGCTGTCGCACGCGAGCATGAAGTGCGCCTCGTCTACCCCGAAGAACTCTTCCGGCAAAGCGATTACCTCTCGCTCCATGTCGGTCTCACACCGCAAACGCACGGTATCGTTAACGCCCAGTCGCTCGCGCTGATGAAGCCGTCTGCACGCATCGTCAACTGCGCTCGCGGCGAACTCGTGGACACGCAAGCGCTGGCGGAAGCTCTCAAAACAGGCCAACTCGCAGGCGCGGCACTCGACGTCTTTGAGCAGGAACCCCTCACGGACTCGCCCCTGTTCGGCATGCCCAATCTCCTGCTCACCCCCCACATTGCGGGCTCTACAGCCGAGGCGCAGGAAGCAGTCGGCATCCAGATCGCTGAGCAGGTGCGCGCCTATCTGCAACTGGGCGTGATTCAGAACGCCGTCAATAGCCCCTCCTTGTCACGCGAGCAGTACCTCACCATGGCTCCATTTGCTGATGCGGCAGAGCGGCTCGGCAGCACACTGGCGCAGCTGCTACCGGAGGACAGCGGCGGACTGGAGAGCGTTACGATCCGCTGCGCAGGCATGCTGGCCGGTGGAAATACGGAGATGGTACGCAATGCTGCGCTGGCAGGCGTGCTTGGGCAAAGCGAAGGTGCCAATCGCATCAACGCCGCGCAGGTAGCCGGTGAGCGCGGCATCCGCGTGCGCAGTGAAGCGGCCCCTGATGGCGACAGCACGGTTGGCCTGGTGCTGCACACCCGCCGAGGCCACGCGTTGGCTGCGCGGGCAGGCGCGGCACCGGGCAGCGGTGAGGCACGCCTGCTCGAACTCGAAGGCATCGCCATTGAAGCGCCGCTGCGCGGGACGCTGCTGGTAGTCCATAACAGCGACGTGCCGGGCGTCATTGGCAGGCTGGGCACAGTCATCGGCGAACACAACATCAACATCGCCAACTTCGCCCTGGGCCGCGCCGGTGGCCCTGCGCACGGTACTGCCCTCGCCGTTATCCAGATTGATGGGCAAGCCGCCGTGCCTTTGCTAGGGCAGCTGCGCGCGGTTGAGGCTGTGCACCAGGTGCGGGTAGTGGAGCTGCCGGGGTAACCCGCTACAATCAAAACGAGTCATCAAAGGGAGCTTACCCGTGCCGTTGTATGAATACCGCTGCACCGCGTGCGGCCACATTTTCGAGAAGATCCAGAGCTTTACGGCACCCGACTGGAAAGAGTGCCCCAAGTGCGGCAGCCCTGTGGAGCGGCTGATTTCCGCGCCCGCGATCCAGTTCAAAGGTTCGGGTTTCTACCTGACGGATTACGGCAAGGCCGGCTCCTCTGCGAACAAGGGCGGCTCTTCAAGCGAGGGTGGCGGCAGTTCAGAATCCAAGGCGGGCACCGGATCCGGTTCGGGCGAAGGCAGCGGCTCCTCGAAAGGCACACCTGCTGCATCGCCAGGGATGCCGACAAGCGGTTCTTCCGGCTCAAGCGGCTCCGGCAACTCAGGCGGGTCTTCTAACTCATCAGGATCTTCAGGCTCATCATCGGGCACCGGCAGCACTTCAAGCAAAAACAGCTAGCTCCATCTCAGCAGTGCAAGTCAGCACCGACCTCTCAGGCCTTCCAGCGGTTGAGAAATGCGGTAATCGCCTCTGGGCTGGTGTGCTCGAACTCCTTCGCACGCTCGGCGTACAGCACCTTACCCTGGGCATCGATAATGCCGAGTGACGGCACGCCATGTGCAATCGGCACATGGTACTTCTCCGCCACATCAAGGTTTTTATCGATGTGTCCAATGTCTATGTGAACTACCACGTAGTACTTGGCCAGTAACTCGGCATTCGGTGCCTGGTGGTAGTAGTAGTCCAGCAGTTGACAGTCGCCGCACCAGTTTCCGCCGAAGTCAAGCAGGATGCGCTTATGCTCGCGGCGCGCAGCCGTTTGCGCCGCGGCAATGTCGGCTGAGGCATTGGCGCTTTCGGAATAAAGAGTTTTGTTGGCCTTGAAACCTGCCTGGGCAGCGACTTGCGATGAAGTTGCGATATACCCAGCAAGTACTACAAGTGCAGCGGCCATAAGCGGCATGTTACGAAGCTTTGCATTCATAAAGTGAAATCCTTATAGAAGGTTGTGAAAGTGCAGTACAGAAGGCTTTAGCAAGCGCAAGCATTTTACAATTCAAGTTGTTTTTACCTTCTGGTAGTTACAGTAGCAAACTAACCAGTAGCTTTTGTGGTTCTTTTCGCGGCTGGTGTTTTTGATTTCGCCGGTGCCTTCTTTATCGACGCTTTTTTCGCAGTCGCGCCCACGCCTTTCGTGCCGACGCGCTTCGCAGGTGCTTTTTTGGGCTGGCTAGCTTCCTTTTCTGCGGCAGCTGTACCTTCAGGAGGCGGCGGCATCTTGGCTCCGGCACGGCGCGCCTCAGATAATGCAATGGCGATGGCTTGTTTGGGATTCGTCACCAAAGCCCCGCTACCCGAGTGCAGCTTCCCTTCCTTCATCTCTTTTATTTCCTGCGCAACCAGCGCCTGCGCCTTCGGTCCGTACTTTGCCATTCCGGCACCTCCAGGCACATAGAAGCCGTGACAACACGTGCGATTGTTTGCGAGTTCAGCCTAAGCACGCAGTGCAGGCGCAGGCAGTATCTGGTCTACATCCACCCACGCCGTGGGGTAAACCCCGGTGTAGCAGGCCACGCAAAACGTGTTCCCCTCGCCGCCGTCTACCGCGTGTTCCAGACCATCCAGCGAGATGTACGCCAGCGAGTCCGCCTCAATAAACTGCCGTATCTCCTCAACCGTTTTATTCGCCCCGATCAGGTCTTTCTTGCTCGGCGTATCCACGCCATAAAAACATGGCGAAATCGTCGGCGGGCACGAGATGCGCAGGTGCACTTCCTTTGCCCCCGCAGCCCGCACCATCCTCACGATCTTGCGCGAGGTCGTCCCGCGAATGATGGAATCATCGATCAAAATGATGCGTTTGCCTTCGAGCAGATTTCGCACCGGGTTCAGCTTCAGCCGCACCCCAAAATCACGCACTTTCTGTTCCGGTTCAATAAATGTCCGGCCCACATAGTGGTTCCGTATCAGCCCGAAGCGGAACGGCAGTCCTGCCTCTTCCGCGTAGCCTAGCGCCGCGGTCACGCCTGAGTCCGGTACGGGCACTACCAGGTCGGCGTCTACATGCGACTCGCGCGCCAGTTGCCGGCCCATCGCTTCTCGTGAATCCTGCACCCAGCGGCCGAAAATCTTGCTGTCGGGCCGCGCGAAGTACACATGCTCAAAAATGCAGGAGGCCTGGCGGAAGCCGCTTGCATACTGCCGCGAGGTCACGCCGTCTTTTGAAACCATGATGAGTTCGCCGGGCGCTACGTCGCGCTCGTACTTGGCATGCAGCAGGTCAAACGCGCAGCTTTCCGACGCAAACATGATGGTGTCGGGACCGTCCGGGTTCGAGATTCGTCCCATCGATAGCGGTCGAAACCCGCGCGGGTCGCGTGCGGCAAAGATGCGGTCACGCATCATCATCACGATCGAAAACGCGCCGTCCACCTGTCGCAGCGAGTCCGCGATTGCATCGACCAGTGTGGTTTCCTCTGAGTGCGCAATAAGCTGCACAATGATCTCGGAGTCGCTCGTGGTCTGGAAAAATGCGCCGTCTCGCTCCAGCCGTGCGCGCAGGTTGCCCAGGTTCACCAGGTTGCCGTTGTGCGCGATAGCGATCAGGCCGCGCGTTGAATCCACCCGGATGGGCTGGGCGTTTAGCAGCGCCGAGTCGCCGGTAGTCGAGTAGCGCGTGTGGCCGATGGCCATCTCGCCGTGCAGCTTTTGCAGCACGTCTTCGGTGAAAATCTCTGAAACAAGCCCCATGCCCTTGATGTTGGCCAGGCTGTTTCCGTCGGCGGTAGCAATGCCCGCAGACTCCTGCCCGCGATGCTGTAACGCATACAACGCCAGAAATACCTGCCGCGCCGCTTCGGGATGCCCGAAGACGGCGGCTACACCGCACTCGTCGCTGAAGCCGTCACCCGGCTCGCGAACTGAGTAGCGACTCGCGCTGTCTGTGCCAGCAATAGCAGCAAGCTGCGTTTTCTCTTCAGCCATGGTCGCACCGGCCATGCCCTCGATCAGCAAAGGCTTCAAGCCAGCACCTCGGTCAGCACGGGCGTTGGAATAAGAATGTCTTCAAGCGCCTTAGCCCAGGCAGGATAGAGGTCTGAAATGTGAATATCGATCAGGGTCTCAACTTCAGACTCGACGTAAACCCCTGCTGATTGTTCCTCATATGCTTGATGACGAATAATGAAGTCGCCTGGGGTTACAAAACCTAGTCGCCACACCTTCAAACCTGCGTCCGAAAACATCTCATCGACGCGCGAGACGTTTTCACGAGTGCAGCTTACGATGACCCTCGAACCGCCTTCGGAAAATAAGCTGAATGTCTTAAACTGACTAAGTGTGCCACTAATTCTGACATCGACTCCAACACCATTTACAAAACAAGCTTCTGCCAGAGTGCTTGCAATTCCGCCATCCGAGATGTCGCATGCCGAGTGAAGCAGCCCCAGGTTCGCGGCTTTTGTAAGCTCCTGTTGTAATGCCCGTTCCATTTGAAGATCAAGCAATGGTGGTTCACCCCAGAGATCTTCCAGGACGACGCGCGCGTACTCAGAAGCACCAAAGCCTAAAGTTGCTGCTCTATCATTGTCAGCCTCTGTCAAGGTTGCTCTATCGCTTGCCATGTCTGTATTCACGAGTAATAGCCAATCGCCCGCATTGGCAAAGTTCGCAGCTACCCCTTTCGTCACATCATCCAGCACCCCGACAATCCCCAGCACCGGCGTGGGATAAATCCCTTCACCGCGCGTCTCGTTATACAGCGAAACATTCCCCCCGGTAATGGGCGTCCCCAGTGCGGTACAAGCCTCGGCAATCCCATCAATCGCATCCGACAACTGCCGCATGATTTCCGGCTTCTCCGGATTTCCGAAGTTCAAACAATTGGTAGCCGCTACCGGTGTAGCCCCGGTACAAGCCACCTTGCGCGCCGCCTCAGCCACAGCGTGCATGGCACCCAACTTGGGATCGAGATAGCACCAGCGCCCATTCCCTGCAAGCGCCATGGCAAGCCCACGCTCATGCCCCGGTGTGCCCGAATCCTTGATCCGCATCACCCCGGCTTCTCCACCCGGCCCCTGCACCGTGTTGGTCTGCACCATCGAGTCGTATTGCTCATATACCCAGCGCTTCGAGCAGATGTTGGCGCTTGCCAGCAGCTTTTTCAGGTCCGCCGTATAGTCGCGCGGCTTGCGCAACTCCTCCAGCACCCACGCAGGCGGCTCCAAGGGAACAGGCGCTTTCCACTCCCCCACAGGCCGGTGATACAAGGGTGCATCGTCGGTCAGTGACTCATTGCCAATGTCCGCCACCATCACCCCGCCATGCCGCACCCGCATTCGGTTCTCCGCAATCACCTCGCCCGCCACCACCGCATCCAGCCCCCACTTGGCGAACACATCCAGCACTTCCTGCTCCCGGCCTTTTTCGGCCACCAGCAGCATCCGCTCCTGCGACTCTGACAGCATGATCTCGTACGAGTTCATCCCCGTCTCCCGCTGTGGAATCCGGTCCAGCTCGATCTCCACGCCGACACCGCCGCGCGCGCCCATCTCGCACGTCGAGCAGGTCAGCCCAGCCGCACCCATGTCCTGAATCCCCAGCACTGCCCCAGTCGCCATCGCCTCCAGGCACCCCTCCAGCAGCAATTTTTCCATGAACGGGTCGCCTACCTGAACATTCGGCCTTTTCTGCTCCGACCCGGAAGTAAACTCCTCACTCGCCATCGTCGCGCCGTGGATACCGTCCCGCCCCGTCTTTGCCCCGACATAAATCACCGGGTTCCCTACCCCGGTCGCCTTGGCATAGAAAATCTCATCGCGCCGGACTAAACCTAAAGCGAAAGCATTCAGCAGCGGATTGCCGGAGTAGCAAGCCTCAAAGCGCGTCTCCCCACCCAGGTTCGGGACCCCGAAGCAATTGCCGTAATGCGACACTCCAGCGACCACGCCTTCCATGACTGCATGGTTACGCCGGACCTGTTCTTCTGAAACGCCGGGCTCGACCGTCAGCGGTCCAAACCGCAGCGAATCCATAACCGCCAAAGGCCGCGCGTTCATCGTGAAAATATCGCGTAGTATGCCGCCCACGCCGGTAGCCGCGCCCTGAAACGGCTCAATGTACGAAGGGTGATTGTGCGACTCGATCTTGAACGCGCACGCCCAGCCGTCGCCCACGTCGATGATGCCGGCGTTCTCGCCCGGCCCCTGCACCACGCGCTCGCTTTTGGTGGGCAGGCGCTTCAGGTGTACGCGCGAGCTCTTGTACGAGCAATGCTCGCTCCACATTACGCTATAAATGCCCAGCTCGGTAAGTGAAGGAACCCGACCCAGTGCCGCTTCAATCCGAGCGTACTCGTCAGGTGTAATGGAGTGCTGCTTGAGCAGCGCAGGCGTGATGGTGGTGGGCGTCGGAACCCCGAGAGGTGTCGGGGCGTGTGCGTCGAGCGATGTGATCTCAGCCATGGCGCTGCCCGTATTGTCGCATGTTGATGCCCTGTGAATGGTCATCTGCCGAACGGACGCCCAGCTTAACTTGTAGCAAGCGCAGGGACCCACGGTACTCGCTTGTCCTTTGAGTCTCTGCCGCTACGCTCGGACTTAGCTGCACAAGTTCTTGTGGGCGGCTCGCACCTACTCCATCCCAGTGGTCCGCAAGAACCCGACTTGGGAATACGCTAAGAGTAACATTGTTTCTGTTACTAGACAGTAACTACCTGCTTCCCTCATAATCTTACAATTGCCAAGGTAGCAGTTACCATCTTGGCTTAGCTGCTGTACTCTGCTTGGTGCTGTTGAAGCATCTAAGCGAAGATGCCATATCTGCTTCAGCAGTTTTAATTGAAGACTTATCTATTCGCCTGCCATGAACTCATACTCCGACTATCACTCCTCATCCATCAGGCGAGTACACTGCGCAGACGAATTTGCGCGGACAGTAACTTCACGAGAACTTTCCCACCTGCACTTACACCGGCGCCGGTAGTAGGACTACCGCCCTGCTTAAGCTGACCGGATGTATGGAGTTAACATGTTACGTATCCCTTTCCTCAGATTCAAAAGTGTTGTTGCTTGTTGCGCCTTTGCAAGTACCGGTGCGCTGTATGCGCAAAACCCCGCGGTGCTCACAGCTGAGTACAACAATGGAAGAACCGCTGCAAACAACAGCGAGGTGGCGCTGAACCCGACTACAGTCAACCCAACTGCGTTTGGCAAGGTTGGCACCTGGGCGCTGGATGGCCAGGTTGTAGGGCAGCCTCTTTATGTTCCGGGTGTGCGTATCGGCAAGCAATCCGTTAACGCCCTTTTTGTCGGGACAATGAACAACACCGTATACGCATTGAACGCTGATGCGCCCGGTTCGGCTCCGCTATGGCAGGTAAACCTGGGTCCGGCTGTGCCGTTGAACTATGCCGGAGCTTGCCCCGCGTACTTTGCCGCACGCAGCCCGCTTGGTATCTTGAGCACACCTGTGATCGACTCTGATAAAAGCACGATCTATGTCATTGCAGCTAACCCTGTGCTAAATCAGCCTACCTACACTCATACTTTGTACGCGCTTGACTTGGGCTCGGGGGAGCAGAAGCATGGCGGCTCGATCACCATTTCGGCTTCTGTTCCGGGTACCGGCACCAGCTCAGTCAATGGCACAGTAAGCCTCGGGCCGACTACAACCAACCTAATTCAACGGCCCGCGCTATTGCTCTCTAACAACGTCGTGTCAGTTGCCTTTAGCGGTTGCGGACCCGATCCTTCTCCTTATCACGGCTGGGTTGTAGGCTATAATGCCGGCAATATCAAGCAGCAGGCGTTTGCTTTCAACGCCACACCGAACGGTGACGAAGGTGGCATCTGGCAGGCGGGACGCGGCCTAGTTAGCGACTCCTCCGGATCAATTTACTTCGAGACCGGCAACGGCACGGCCGACCAGGGACCCGACTTTGGCGAGAGCTTTGTCAAGCTTTCAACGGCAGGAGCGGTACAAAGCTGGTTTACGCCCTACAACGTCCAGACCTTGAGCGATCTCGATCTTGACTTGTCTACCACTTCACCCCTGCTGACTCCCGATACCAACCTGCTAATCGGCGGTGGAAAGCAGGGGCTGCTCTACGTATTAAACCCGTCCGCGATGGGGAACGGTGGAAATCCGGTTCAAAGCTTCATCATTGGTCCCGGGTGCGACAACCTCTTTAACAACGCCGGTTGCCAGGTCCACTCACTCGCCTACTGGCAAAATGCCGGTCCATCGCAGCTCTACGTTTGGGGCGTTAACCAAACGCTTCAGGACTTCAGCTACGTTGGCGGACAGTTCACCAGTACGCCTGTTGCACAAACTGCTCAAACGACCGGTTATCCCGGCGGCATCCTGACAGTGACTTCGGCTGCAGGTCTTCCGGCAACCGGTATCGTATGGGCGCTTACTCCCGGCGTGCTCCACGCGTTCTCGGCAACCAATGTGGCGAACGAGCTGTGGAACTCAAACCAAAACACTGCCCGTGACGGTCTGGCCGGTAACTATCACTTTGAGCAGTACACGGTGGTAGCCGGCAAGGTGTTTATACCCGATACACAAAACCATGTCGTGGTGTACGGATTGTTGCCTCACTAGGAGGCTTCAGCTCGTTTGGAAAGGCAGGGCTCACGAGCCCTGCCTTTTTTCGCAATGCATGTTTCGTAAATGGCTTGCGATACGAATGAAATTTGCAATCACTCGAATGCATCCGCAATCCTGCGAACCGCTTCGATCTCTGCAGGCCTCGTGCGACAGCACCCACCTACAACCTGGGCCCCGGCAGCAAACCATTCCTGAGCCGACTCTCCAAAACTCGCGTTGCCGCTAGCGGGCACCCAGTAGCGCCGCTCTGCATCCCAGCCTTCACCGGAGTTTGGGTAGACCACTAACGGCTTGCTCGTGCCCACGCGCAGCTCGCCCAGTAACGGCAACACCAAATCGGGCGCTGTACAGTTGACGCCCACAGCCAGCACCTGCGGCATCCCGTCCAGCAGCGCCGCGCAGTCGCGCAGCAACTCGCCATGCGCTACGTGCTCCCTGTCGCGGCAGGTAAACGACAACCACGCACCTACTTTTGAAAAACGACTTGGTGAATACAGGTCCGGCCCCCCCGCAAGCGCCTCGGCAATCGCCCGCGCCTCCCCTAGCGAGGGCAGCGTTTCAAATGCAAGCAAGTCGGCCTCCGTCCCTGCCAGAACCTCCATCCGCGATGCATGAAAGCGCACCAGGGCAGCATGCTCCTCCGCCTCGGACGCAAACCCGTACTGCCCGTGGAACTCTGCCCCATTGGCAAGCGCTGCCCCATACGGCCCCAGGGAGGCCGCTACCAGCACACCCTGCCTCCCATGCTCCGCGCGCGCCTGCACCGCAAGCGCCACAGCCTGCCGCAGTGCGGCTGCTGTAGCCTGCTCCGCTTCAGCGACCGGCAGCCCCATCGCTGCAAATCCTAAGCTCGAAATTTGATAGCTTGCTGTCAACAGCACGTCTGCCCCGGCTTCCAGATAGCTGCGATGCACCGCCAGGATTGCTTCCGGCGTTTGGAGCAGGGCGTGCGCCGACCAAAGCGGTCCCGCAATCGAAACACCCTGCCGTTCCAGCTCGGTCGCCAGACCGCCGTCAAGCACACGCACCTTGCTCAATCGCACATGGTCCCGGTCCTGCATGGTCCTCCAATGCAAAGCTACTTCACTCAAAGGGGCAACTTGCTCTAGCCTAGTCTTACCAAGCGCAATGGAGATGGAATCATGATTGTTGTACGGGAAGGGCAATGCGGACTTTGCTCGCACTTCGGCCAACACGGCGATGAAGAGCGTGATGCGAGACTGATTGAAATTTTGGCTACCCAGCAGGCCTCGGAAACCCTGATTGCAAGCTGCGGCAACGAGAAGTTACAGGGCATGCACCTGCGGGTGACACCGGCGAGCGGCTGCGACGGTTTCGAAGCAGCCGCATAAGGTAGGCTTGATCGGCTTTAGAGATAAGGCCGGCTTTGTGGTGGAGCGGAACCCTCTGCTACACTCAAGGCTGTTCGCAGCGCTCTGCCAGGGAGCGCAGCCCACGCGAACCCGTCGGGGAGTAGCGCAGCCTGGTAGCGCACCTGGTTCGGGACCAGGGGGCCGGAGGTTCAAATCCTCTCTCCCCGACCATCTTATCTAGTTCATTCTTATAGGCTTATGCTACTTTCGATATACAGCTTTTCACCGCTGTTTTCGATACGTTTAGTACAACTGGAGACAGTTCAAAGCCGAATCCACAGCACTTTGCACATTCCCTTCGAAAACTACGTCCTCTCGAATCTTGTTGTAGTCGGGCATATTTTCTCCAGCTGGCATTGCAATAATGCTACCCATGAGAACGTCTTACTCTGCTTAAGGCGATCAGCGGAGTCCTTCTACAAAGCAGCTTCGGGATAGCGCAGGGGAATCTTAGACACTTCATCTGAACCTTTACTGGCTGCAAACTTCAGCTATTTGATCTAGATCTTCCGCTACACAAAGAAAACTAATTGAAGTATTCCTGCCAAGTGCGAAGCCGCTACAGCCAAGTTGCAGTGACCATGCACTCTGTAAAAGAATACGACAGCTATAAATTGAGATTAACCTGGTATCACACTCAGCGTAGCTGAGATAGGTGTTCCTTGTGCGCCTGCCGGCAAGCCCATGCTTGAACTTGATGAAGTAATTGGCATCCATGCTGAGGCGGCGTCCGCTGGTGTTAATACGCTGGATGCTTCTTAGCATAAGTGTGCTTTGTGTCCCTCTTCGCCTAAAATAAATGCTATGAATTATTCGTGAGCAGGTCGTCACTGGGGCGAGACGAAGGACAAAGTTGAACTTAATTATTAAGCATGTTAATAGACGCTCAATTGAATCTTGCGCGGTAGATAAAGATGGTAGTCACAACAGAAAGGAGCTTTGCGGCGGAATGGCTTCAAGCCATATAGGCGACATGGATGATTTAAAGAACAGCATCAGAGCTCAACCATCGCTGCATCTTTCCGTTCCAGAGATCCGCGATCGTTACCGTACATGCAAGCTGACCTCTAAAAGCAAGCTGACTTCAAAAGCAAATGGCACGACACTGGCACTCGATTGCTCATTGCTCATCCCTGAATGGCGACCTGAAATGTTGTAAAGAATGAGCCGACCGATGGAGGGGCCCAATGCTTTTTATCACAAATTGTACCAAAGTACTCTTTACGCTCGCCGGCAAAGTGTCTAAGCTGGCAATCATACAAGCCCTTTATTCCAGTCCTTGAGAGATTTCAAATGTGCCAGACTAAACGGCCTTCCTGATAGTGCGGGCTCTGCTATGAAGTGCACACATTGAATATGCAAGGGCAAGATCGCTACCAGGTTCAAGCAGCAATCTTTGTTATCGATGTTCTAGCTATCACATACTTTTTGACTCAGATCAACTTTGTACCTTACAGCTAATGCGCCGAGAAAATGGTGTCGTGGTGATTACGATAGTCATATCAATGCTTATGTAGAGAATGACTATTTGAAGCACGGCCGCACCAAGTTCTTCTTCGAAAGCGTAGATATTACCTTGTAAGCAAGGTAAAGACGGAGAGCAGCCTGCAAGTGCTGCTATTCGTGCGCATTTAACAGCCATAGCAGGCAATTACTTGTTATTGTGTGTCATGTTTAAACAGGCAGCCTGAGCGGACAATAGGATTGCATTGATTGTCGAGCTGACCTGTTGTCCACCTTCATAGCACCTACATCTAGTAAGCATAGGGAGAACAGCAAGATGAGCGCTCGAGCAATCACCATGGCATGTGGATGGATGATAACCCACGGTCTTCTCGCACAAAGTCCCTTAGATCACAAACTGGATCCTGCGCAGCAAACTAGAAGTTGGCCATCTCCTTATGCGCATTCTTTTGCTACTCATACGCTTGCATCTATCTTCCCCCAGCAATCAACTACCTCTACACTTTCAAATGGACTTACATCTGCAATGGTTTCAAAAGCCAAGAGCTATGAAGATGTTTCATTTGGGACCGGAGATTTAGCTAAATCGGAGTTCCCGGGTGATTGGGGCGGGGTCAAGCTTCAAAATGCCACCGATATATCAGCAGCAGGAGAGCGTACCGTTTCCAGCCCGTTTTCTCTGCCGGATTCTGAGCAGAATTCTCAGTGGATAGATGAGAGTAGCAATCCTTTAATAACTTTCAAGTCTATCGGTCTAGTTCCTACACTTGCCAGTGCTTCATTCGCGCCGCCTGCGGCCAACATGTGCCAATCGAGCCTAGACCAATTTTACAAGATGGAAGCCGGAGTTTACGCTTACTGGGGCTTATGCGAGAAAGGGCAAAATGCAAACTTGTATGACTATGCCGGCAAGTTTGATCTCAATCTAAAAAACGGAGCCTGGTTCACAGGTACTTTGAACGGCGATGCCCCAGGTCCGCTCCCGGATCAGGAAACGAGTGTTCAAGCCTTGACAGCCAGCACCTCAATTGAGGCACAAGGCATCCCTTTAAATACTCATGCGGGGACGATTGCAACATGGGTTAATGTGGATTTGCAGCCTACTGCCGTGACAACGCTAGCTTTTTTTGGCCTAAAAACCCAGGCCGCAGTTTTCCTTGGAACTTCATCGCAAAATGGTCAAGTCTGCTTCTCCGGAAACCTTAGTAATTCTGATGGTACCGCCTTCTCCGTAGCCCAGTTAAACTGCACACCGACGGCAAACGTTTGGCATCGCACCGTTCTTACCTGGTCAGATTCTTTACTCGTGCTCTATGTGGATGGCACTTATGCAGGGAGTACGCAGCGCACGGGCAGTCTAGGTAGTGATTCGTTTTACTACCGGCTTTTCCCTGGATGCTGTGATACGGGAAAACAAATGAGTTTGGCAAAAGCCTTAATCTCGAATGTTGCCTGGACAAGCGATCAGGTGAAAAGCGACTACGCTCCTGCTGTCGTCACTCCCCCTGCGGGCGGAGTCTACGTCAAGGACGACCAGCTTGGAACAATTCACAGAGATGTGTTGGGATTCGCGGACAACAATGCGGATGTATCGTCTGCACCCATGAGTACTTCCCTGCGAAATGGCCTTAACGCTGCGGGTGCTACATCTTTAAGATATGCAGGGGGGTATGGCGGCATTGCAGCAGACCTCGCAAACTGGCAGGGGGGCTTATCCTGCTCAACCACTCCTGGAGCAACGAATGCAGCGGCGAACATAAAGACAGCAAACATTCTCGACAATTATGTTGCGAACATTTCACAACCTCTCAATCTCCATGTGGGTTACACAGTAAATTATGGTACCAATCCGCCGTTTTGCAATGCAGGCGGAGATCCTCAGATTAATGGTGCCAATCTTGTACATTACGCAAACACCGTAAAAAATTACGGTATTCAATATTGGGAGATAGGAAATGAGCTTTACAATGGAGGCAGCTCAGAGACTGACTTCCACTCAAATCCAGGTGATGGCGCGAGTTACGCCCAATATGAGCAGGCATTTTACTCCGCAATGAAGGCTCAAGACGCCAGTATAAAAATCGGGGTGCCTATTGGTGAAGCTATCTACAAGTGGCAGTCAGGGTGGGACCTGCCCGTGATGGCTAACGCAAGTTATGATGCCGTTGTATGGCACAATTATCCGATTAAAGATCCGATCACTGATGGCGATACCCTGTATCAAGACCGGGTGGCATCAAGTCTGCGGCGTACACGAGGGTCGCTTTTGGGTGTGCAAACTGAATTGTTGAACGTCAGCAAGGATCCAAGCGCAATATGGGTAACGGAATGGGATGCTGATGTTTCAGGTGACGAGTGGTCGCGGCAAAGCATGGGTGCGATCATGCCCATGTTTACAACAATTCAATTAGCAGAGTATATGCAGGCAGGTGTCCAGTATGCCACTTGGTGGGCGCAGGGAATGTCCAATTCTTGCTATGACTATTACTATGACAGCAATGCTGACGCGGCCTACAACTGGTTTCGTTGCGGAGGCTCTTCGCTGGTATATACGGGCTCGCTGCCCGGAGAGTTTCATACGGGTCTGCAAGCGGGTGACCTGATGCCTGCGGCAAGGGGCATGCAAGTTTTATCTCGGAGCGGCTTCGTAAGCGAAGGGGAGCACATGCTGCGAACAATATCAGATGACGTCAATTCGCCATGGCTTCTAAGTTACGCATCAACACACGCAGGTTCATACGCTGTTATTCTTATCAACCGGGATCGCGATCACTTTCATACTGTGCCTGTGCAGCTCGCCAGCCAAGCATCGGGCGGTCAGGTAAAGCAGTGGAGCTACGGCCGAGCGCAGTACGACCACACCTACAGGAGTGACTGGAGTCGAGGGCCGATATCCACGACGGCGGCAGGATGGACGGGGACCTACTCTGCCACTCTGGCACCTTGGAGCGTCAACGTACTAATTTTCACTCAGCCGGGGATGTAGGGCGGAAACCTGTACGCAAGAATCTAAGTTAATAAAGATTTTTCCTCATGCCATGTTACTTGAAAAATATAACATCCAGCAAAGCTCTAAAGCTGTAATACATGGTACGTAAGTTGTAGCTTAAATCATGTTGCGGACGAAAGTTGTGCGTCCAACGCCGTCGCCCATAATTTACGTTCTGTCGTTCGGATGCGGACAGTTCGAAGGTAGTCTCCAGACGATCTAAGGTAGCAAGCGTAGCAGCAAGCAAGCGCTCCTGATTTTGTGAAGCGCTATGTGGATGCGAGCGGTACTCTACAACACACTGCGGAGTTCGTGCGATCTGGTGGCGATGCGCAATGCGAAGATAAAGCCAATAATCCTCAGCAAGGTTGGAGACCGGATCGAAGAGCCCTGCCTCAAAAAAAGGAGCGCGACGAATCATCGCCCCTCCTGGACAGGCAATTGGATTGCTGCCGAGCAGCATAGTGAAGTAGTTCTTTCTAGGACGGCATAGGTGTGCGGGACGGATTTCTAAACCATGGCCGTTAATGAGCCGCACTGCGCCGAAACTTAGAGCGTACTCAGGATGTGGTTCCAGGGTTTTCAGGTGAGCTGCTATGGCCCCGGGGAAAAGCCTATCATCTGCATCCAAAAAGATCAGGTATTGGCCCGAGCTGTGTTCCGCCCCCGTATTGCGGGCTGCTGAACTACCCTGGTTGGATGTACGAATGATAGTTATACCCTCAAACTCGTGAAGCAAGGAGGCAGCAGAGACAGGAGAGCCGTCATCGACGACAACTATTTCAAAAGGACGGGGATTTTGTAGTAAACCACTCCGAACTGCTTCCGCAAGGTAAGCTTCTTGCTTATAGAAGGGAATGATGAGGGACACGAGTGGATGGGAATCCGGCTTTGTCACGAATCCTGGAGTCAACGGCGCGTCATCCATTTGATAAATCTCTTTCATTTCCAATAAGAACCTCTTGGCTGGAAGGTTCAACTTTTCCTCCCGGCGATGCTGCCTGTAACATAAGCCAACTCGCAGCTGCGAGGCTTCCATCCGTAGCCAAACTGGCCCAGGCAGCGCCGTGCCAGCTGTATCTCGGAATCAGCCATAAGTTCAAGCCGAAGTTCAATCCAGCAGCACCAAGCTGGGCTAAGGTCCGGCGACGCTGAAGACCCGAGCACGTCAGGATGCTGCCGGCAAGGTAATGAACGCTGCGAAACAAGGGAATGAGACAAAGCCACCGAAGCGCAGACACACCCTCGGCAAAGCCTTTGCCTACAATGTAGGGAAGAACAGGGGCAAAAAGAAACATTATGGCAGCGGCTGCCAGCATAAGAGAGCAGGTGCGGAGCATAATTCGCCTACCAAGTACGCTCGCTTCGTGAAGGCCAGAGGCACCAAGTTTAAAGAGGCGTGGCTCAACCGCGAGTTGCACAGAGATAATGGGCGAGCTTGCGATTTCAATAATTCGGTATGCCATGGCATAAATGCCGTTTGCAGCGTTCATGCCGTAATGACTGAGCATGGTTTTATCAAGATCGTCATAAGCATTAGAAGTTGAAGCTGCAAACGCGTACTCCAAGCCTTCACCAGCCCGTTCAAAGATAAGCTTGGAGGAAATCTTCGGGGAACCGAAACATCTTGTTACAGTCACAAGAGCGATGGAGGCTGACAAGGCAGAAACAATAGCTGAAGCGAGAGCCCACTGCAACGCTGTAGCATGGTGCAGAACGACCAACATACCTATGGCGATAATGAATCGCACAAGAGACGTAAGCTGGTTGAAAAGTGCAGTGATTGACGCTTTTTCAAATGCCTGGAACACCTGAGTTGCACTTACAGTCAATTGCTCAAAAAGACAGCTTGCAACAGCAAGTAGCAGAACGATGCGAACGCTGGCAGCTCCGAGAACGTGAGGGGCAAGCAGATAAAGCGCGGCTATGAGAACACCGCTCAAAACGGTCGTAACTACGAGGACGTTGCCCCAGTACATCGCAAAGCGCTTGTGATCCGCGGAGACGTACCGGAGCAAGACCATACCGGTCCCAGCGCGGCTATACTGTGCCACCAAATTTACAAATGAAAACGCACCGACTACTACGCCATACTGGTAAACACCGAGAAGACGGGCGAGCACGATGAAGTACCCGGCACGCAGAATGTAGCCCATTCCTTGTCCAAGAAACATCCAGGCAGTGTTCTTGCCGAGCGAGCTCTTCGGAAGAAATCTCAAGCTGAAACTGCTTCAATTACCGAGAGGTACTGCAAGCGAGCATTTTCCCATAGAAAATGATCATGAAAAGCCTGGAGAGCCTCTTTGCCGAGATTGCGACGATACGAAGAGTTTTCTATGAGAGGCTGGAGGGCTAGCGCCAACGCCTGCGGGTCATTGGGAGGAACCAGAACTCCTCCGCCAAACGCAAGAGTTTCCGGCAAACCTCCGATGTCAGAGGCAACCACAGGCAACCCGGAAGCCATAGCTTCAAGTGGTGCCAGCGGAAAAGGATCTTTCCAGATGGAAGGACAACAAAAGATATCAGCTTCCCGCAGCAAGTTAGCGAGAGCAGTGCCACTTTGATAACCCTTGAGCTGTACGTTAGGAGGACAAAGACGACTCAGGGCCCTCATGTACCGTGTAGACCTACTTTTGCCGAAACCTGAGCTTCCAACAATTGCGCATGTTGCTTGTATGCCTTTTTGCTGAAGATACTTCATGGCCTTGATCAAAATATGAGCCCCTTTGTAGGGGACAAGGCGACCCGTGAAAATGATATGGGGTACCGAAGATTGACGATCACTATCGGGATAATACTTCTCGCTATCCGCTCCGTTGTAAATGATGTGACTATGGTTGAAACGGCCATGTAGAGCTTCCTGTGCTTCCTGGAGAAGAAAACGACTGCAGAAGACCAAGGTCGAACCATCAAGCGCGGATAGTTGCTGCTTACTGGCGCGGATCAAATGAGAATTATGCATATGAAGTACAAGCTTGAAACCATATTCCTTCGACGCCTCAGAAAGTACGGCTGCACTTTCAGGCCGATTATGGGTGTACAAGATGTCGCCTGGCTTAAGTATTTGGAAGATCGGCTGAAAAATCGCGCGATAAAAAGATCTTTGCAGGCTCCATGGCATTCTATACAGCACGGGATGTACAGGGTGAGTTAAATTCCAGTGGGGCAGCTTTATAACACGGTTCGAAGGAAAGCCCCAAGAGGCATCCATATCAGGGCAGATAATGATTTCATCTCCGCCCCTTAGTAAGTTGGCGACCCATCGAGAGATGGCACCACCATTCCGTTCAGAGAAAGCTTCTGATTCGTCGAGTAGATGATAAATCTTCATTCAAATGCCTTTGCAAATTTAGAGTGGAGCGTAAATATTTGTGCAAGCCACGAAAAATGCACACCATCAATATACAAAGCCATGGCAACTGTGGCACAAGTTGGCATAGCCCAAGTTAGCAAAAAGCTTGCACCTTTTGTACTGCGACAACCCTATTTTGTATAAATAACCGCCGATGCAGCCGATGCGGCGATACCGGTTAGACCGAGAGCGGCGTTGCGAAGATAGCTGAATGGTACATATATGATGTCACCATCTTGCAGCGGTTCATCAGGTATCTTTCCTTTTTGCATTGCGCTAAGGGGAAGCGGCGTCCCATGTGCACCCGCCGCATCCCGCCTAATGAGCTTAGCCGCACTGGGAACGGCAGAGTGCGCCGTCCCGCCTGCAAGCGCAACCGCGCTCACTACCGTGAGACCAGATTCATTGTCGTTCATCGGATATCCTCCTGCACGGTTTACATCGCCAAGGACATATACGATGCCCGTCTTTGGCACGATCACCTTATCTCCCGGACCTACAATTAGATTGATATGTGTCAGCTCTTCAGGAGTGTTTGGAATATAAAATATGGTTCGTTCTCCCGAACCATGCCGCTCTACGATGATATGGTGGTCACCCAGCTCCGTAAAACCACCTGCTTGAGCAAGAACATCAAGAACTGATCTGGGTGTATCTACAGGGTAGGACCCCGGCCTTATAACTTGTCCAAATACTGTGACATTCTGCGTCGAGTATGACACTACTGTTACAAGGACACGAGGGTTATACATAATAAGCTCTTGCTTGAGTCTTTGTTCAATCTTCTGCGCAGCCTGGCCCGGCGTAAGAAGACGAAGCATAATGTCGCCTCCAAGAATCAAGCGCAAGTCTCCAGCATCCGTGACTCGGGCGGTTTCATC
This sequence comes from uncultured Acidobacteriaceae bacterium, assembly GCA_964236655.1. Lineage (GTDB taxonomy): Bacteria > Acidobacteriota > Terriglobia > Terriglobales > Acidobacteriaceae > EB88. The sequence continues at coordinate 29,653 of CAXSFX010000014.1, forward strand.
GAGTTCCGGGGTATTCAACACTTGAATGTGTAGTTGATCTCCTGGACCAATTAGAAGACTCTCGTTTTGAGCTAGTACAAAAGGTGTGAAACAAAGCGAAAGTAGAAGACTGCTACACCATCTCATGTTCATGCGCACCCTCCTGGACTTCTGTTTTAGCCTTGTTGTGGAACCACCTGCCTCCATACTCCTGGGCTGTTACAAGTACAATCCGGGTCGGTACTCGGGTGTTCCTGCTTAAAGCTTCATATTCTTTCTGAAGTGACGACAGGGATGTGGTATCGGTTTGTGCAAGGAGTAAGCAAATATCGGACATTTTGCTTAGACTGAATGCGTCGGCTACAAGAAGCAACGGTGCGGCACTAATGAGAACCACATCAAAGCTGGTGCGCCAGCTTTCCATAAGCTCTCGCATTCGCGGGGAATCGATGAGCTCCGATGCAGTAGGTTGGGTTACGCCTGCGGGAAGAACATACAAATTTGAAATGAGAGGGTGTTCTATGACGCCGGTGAGGGAGTTGCCACCTGCAAGCATCCTGCTCAGGCCACCGCTGGGGGATAACCGCATATCACCGGCAAGCTTGGGATTTTGTAAATCTGCTTCAACAAGGAGGGTTCTGCTCCCGGATTTGGCTAGGATCTCAGCCAGCCTACAGACCAGTGCTGTCGTGCTACTGCATGGATCTACGCTCGCAATAACAAGAACCCGAGGGAAGACACTTTCTTCGCCCGTCTCAAGCTTAAATCGCAAACTCCGAACAGCTTCCCCATACTGCGATGGCTTTGCCCCATACGGGGCGCTGAAGGGATTGTCTGTGGGCCCAAGTTGCGGCAGGAGTGCAAATACCGGCAGATCCGCACGCCGCAGCGACTCGGCAGTCCTGACCTTATCATCTACCGTTTCCGCTACCAAAATACCAAAAATACCAAGAAATAAGCCGGCACCCAGGGAAGCTAAAAGGTAGATTGGCACGTTCGGCTTTTTAGAATTTTGAGGAACCAATGCTCCATCAACGACGGTGATTGAATTTGATTTTAAGTCCTGGAAGATGCCTGCTTCTTTGACCCGCTTCAGCAAGTCTTCGTAAAGAATCCGACTGTCATCTGCCTCCTGCTTGATAAGTAGGTACTTTGCGTTTTGATCATTTAGAGCATCGGCTGCAACTTTATCTTTTTTGTAGACGGTTTGCGCTTCTGTATACGTCTGTTGCGAAACTTGATAATCACTTTTGGCACGGCTGCGCACCCTGCCGATTTCGGACCGAATCGCGGCGTCTACGCCGCTGAGATTTCCTTGCAGTTCAGCAATCCGCGGATACCCTGGCCCAAACTTTACCTTAAGTTCATTCAGTTGCCCTTTGAGGGCAGCTTCCTGCGTACGGAGGTTCTGAACAGTGGTAAGAAAATTCGCAATACCTGGCGAAGACACTCCATTGCCGGAGTTGCCGGCCAAGCTGGATAGCGCCTCGGCATCTCCGGAGTTGGCTGCCCGATAGATAGCACCTTTCAAGAAGCGGTCCTGCTCGGCTTCATTCATGGTAGTAGCCGCGCGCTGGAACGTGTCGAGAACCGAAGAGTATGCCTGCTGCCGTCCTTGTGCATCGGTCGTTCCAAGGCTATAGATGCCAGATGAAAGCTGCATCTGGGCTACCTGCTTTTGAAGCGCCTCGCTGCGTGTGCGCAACTCCCCCAGCTGCTTGGTAAGCGCCGTAGAAGCCAACTCTGTTGCCTTATAACGGGACTGAAAATCAAAGTCGATTAGTTTCTTGACTAAGGTGTTCACAATTAGGGCGGCCCGGCGCGGATCGGAATTCATGTACGCGACGGTAATCAAACGGGTTCCTGGTTGAGGGGTGATTACCAGATGATTCTGAAATGTTCGGAGGGCCGCCGAGTCTGCTTTGGAAATTTCTCCGGCTTGCAACTCTCCATGAGGATCTGGGCTCTGCTTAGCCTGCCCCAGAAAGTGAAACCGCCCACCCCGGAAGTCTGGAGTTTCATCAAGACGCAAGCTCCGGATGACATCCAAGCTTAAAGTGTCTGAATGCAGAATACGCGCCTGAGTCTGAATGTTAATGTCCTGATCGAGCGCATCGCCCGTGCTCTGCGTGCCTCCGGCAAGAGAATCTGGATCAAGGCCGCCTGAATTCTCCTTTTGAACTTGAATGGTTGCACTAGCTTCGAAGCTACGTCGTACTACAATGCAGACCAAAATGCCTAATAAAAAACAGATAAAAGTGCAGATGTAGATCAGTTGGCGTCTCCGCCAAATTGCGAAAACAATTTCTGTCACAGTCAATTCGCTGTGGGGGGAACTTTGCAAAATCGGAACCTCATTGTGGGACGTTCATGCCGCATGCCACAGTGTTGCAGACGGGGATCGGAACTCGCTAGCTGAAAGTTGTACGTGTCACATTGTTCAGTATCACCCTATGCTGTAAACACGATTTTACGAAGAATAGCAAGTCTGAGGTTCCGCAAGTCATCACTTTGGCATGGACAGCTAAAATTCCCCACAGAAACAAAACTTCAGTACCTAATTTGGGTAATTTTTTATATTACGTAAAAACGGCTGCTTAAAAAAACCTCCAGCTGCATGTTCCTGTCGGCATTATAAAAATGCACTCATCACTGCACAATTTACATAGGCACTGTCTCCATCACACATGCTGTTAAGCATCTGGCAACCTACCAATGTGGGCGTACTTCGGTGCGGTTTTCTGGTACACGTTTTCACTGGTAGACTCCAGGTGATAGTATGCCGACCGCTTCTATATAACACGAACGCTCTACCCCCGGAGTGCTTGGCATGAATCTGAATCGCAGCAATCGCATCTACCGTTTTCACGCGTCGGCTCAACGTCTTCGAACCGCTCAGCTTCGAGATGGAAGCATTTACACGAAGCTGCGCACCCTGGTACCTGTAGTTGCGTTAACTACAATTTGGCTCTTTGTAAATCGGAAGAAGATGCTTAATATTGATAGTCTACTAGACCGGTCTACAAGCGTCCGACATCTGCTCCTGGCTTTTGCTATTGTCGCTATCTGGAATGTGTGGTTAAGTTTCTCGCTTTACTCTTCTGACTCCATCAGGAAGGATCTTGGAGCAGAAATAAGAAGAATAATTTCAGCATCCTGCTGCTGCGGACTGGTTCTTCTCATTGCAAACTTGGTGCGCGGCATGTGGGGACAAGGGCTGTTACTTGCGGAGCTTACCGCGTCTGGTTTTCTCTTCATCTCGTTGATGCTCTTGGGGTGCTTTGCACTACTTGGAATGCTGTCTCCCCGGCTATTTCGTTCTAAGCTCATATTGATTGTAGGAAGCGGCCCCCGAGCAGTGACTTTGCGTAGCAGACTGCAACGTCATTACCGCCACTTCACCATCATTGGTTGTATTGATGATGAATACGTAGGTCATGACATTACCGCTGATGCCTACTTGGGATCACTTGATTTATTGGCGGGATTGCTTAAAAGCGAACCGATTGAAATTGTCATGATCGGGCTTCCCTTCAAATCAAAGTATGCTGAAATTGAAAGGGTAATTCATACTTGTGAGCTGGTAGGAGTCGAATCTCACTACATGCAGGACATGTTTGATACAACATTTGCAAAAACTACTGTACATTCTCAAGAACCGAGGCATTTTGCTGTACTGAGTACAGTTAAGCCGGATCCAAAACAGTACCTTAAACGCCTCTTTGATATCGTGGCCTCGCTAATCCTACTTCTTGCAGTCTCTCCTGTGTTGGTGATTGCGGCCTTGGCGGTGAAGCTTACAAGCGCTGGACCCGTATTGTTTGTGCAACAACGCTATGGACGCAGCCGCAAATGTTTTCCGATGTTGAAGTTCAGATCAATGGTCTTCGATGCTGAAAAACAGCAAGCCGCTCTTGAAAGTCGGAATGAGGCTCAAGGACCGGTATTCAAGATGATGAGTGATCCACGTGTTACAAAAGTAGGAACGTTTTTACGAAAGACTTCCATTGATGAACTACCGCAACTTTTCAATGTACTGCGGGGCGAGATGTCACTGGTAGGACCGCGCCCGCTGCCGCTACGTGATGTATCTCGATTTGATGAAACTTGGCTTCTGCGCCGCTTTAGCGTACGACCCGGCTTGACGTGCTTATGGCAAGTCACAGGACGAAGTAATACTTCGTTTGACTACTGGATCACCCAGGATCTTAGATATATTGACAATTGGTCTTTGGGGCTGGATATTAAGATTTTATTGAAGACTATTCCAGCCGTGTTAAAAGGAAGTGGAGCGGTCTAATGCCTTAGTTTCATCCTATGTGTGCATAGTAGAAGCTTGTTACTACAGAGCTGATCTTCAAATCAGCCTACAAGTTAGCAGTTGTTGTCCAGTTATATGCTTTCGTATGCCCAGCCTCTACCCGCATCCTTTTCCGGGTCTGCTAGGGTTGTGTTGTATGAAAATTTTAAATTGATGTATGACTGAGTAGTAAAAATTGGGTGTTTTGAACATCAGTCATGCATTTTCATCATTTATAGATGAAAGTCTAAGCGGAGTCTGCTTTTCTTCGTACAGGCTTTCGTATAAAAATTAGAAGGCCAAAGAGGAACCGCAAATGGCGAAGCTTGAAAAGTGCCAGTTATCTCTGTGCGGCATTCGAGTTGACGCTTTAGAATTGAGTGATCTTTTTACAATCCTGGAAGATGCAGTAATGCAGAGAGTAAAGATTCTTATATTTAACCATAACCTACATAGCCTTTATCTGTTCAAGACAAACCCTTCTTTTGCCTCGGCATACGCCTTGGCAAATTGGGTCTACGTTGATGGTCTACCTATCATTTGGATGGGCCGTGCTGCCGGTCTGCCACTTGAGGCAAAGAACCGCATCACCTTGTTAGATTGTTTTGAAAGCGTGCTCAGTCAAGCTGCAATTCATAAATGGCGAGTCTTCTATCTGGGATCAAACGAGGAGACGCTCAACCAAGGTTTAGCCATTCTCCGAGGCAAGCAGCCCAGTTTGTTGATCGAAGGGCATCACGGCTTTTTCCTGCAAGAGCAGGGAGGAAGCCAAAAAATTATTGAGCAAATTAATGAGTATCGTCCGGACATTCTCTTCGTTGGTATGGGCATGCCTTTACAGGAAACATGGCTGGCTAGTCATCTTGATGAACTCGATGCATCGACGATTTTCACAAGTGGCGCAACAATGGACTATCTCACGGGACACTCATACCGGCCTCCTGCCTGGGCGGGACCCCTAGGTCTTTATGGCATCTTTCGTCTTTTTTCTGACCCCCGGCGTTTGTGGAAACGTTATCTTGTTGAGCCTATCTATTTAATGAGGCACATGCTACCGCATCTTATAGTTTCCAGAAAAACCGGGGGACAACAAAGCTAGACAGTAGAGGAGCGGTAATGAATATTTGTATGATGAATGATAACTTCTATCGCAGCAGCGGAGTTGCCATAACGATTCGCCGTATTACAGAGTTACTAGGGTCTACAAATTTCTTCTTCGCAGGGTGTGGGAGTCAACAACTTCAAGAAGACTTGACTTGGATGCCTGCCAATCGATACGAATGCTTTCAGCTCAAGGTGAAGAATCCAATTCGCTTATTCAATGAGCTATGGCGGTTTAAGCGATGGTTGCGGACGCACCGGTGCGATCTAGTGCATTGTCATCATCGACGCCTTGCTGCACTCTTACGTGTGGCAGGCATCTCTGTTTTGTACACGGGGCACCTTGTTTTTCCCTATGCTTTCTGGTTTCGCCTCTTACGACCCAAGTGGATGACTGCCGTTTCCTCTTCGGTTGCTTCCAATCTTTTTATCGGAACTGGAAGGCCTGTGTTGAAGTGCATAGGCAATCCGATTCCATTTCCCGACGCTCCGCCTTTGTCTATCCCAAACAATGTTAGAAACAGGGCCATATGCATCGCCCGGCTTGATGATGTAAAAGGACATAAGTATCTTCTAGCTGCCTGGAAAATATTACGCGATCGTGGGTACGATGTTCATCTGGATCTCGTTGGCGAAGGATCTCTTCAAGGGGACCTTGAATCACAAAGCCAACAAAATGCCACTGAAAGCATGATTCACTTTCATGGATTTTCGGCAGAGGTTGTCACTCTTATTAAGAATTGTTTTTTTGCAATATTGGTTAGTGAATACGAAGGCCAGGGACTTGCTACTTTGGAAAGCGCGGCACAAGGTCGTCCTTCGTTGTTGACAGCTGTTCCAGGTTCAATTGATTTGCTCCCTCCTGGAAGAAAGCTCCCGAACGCCCTAGGGTATTCTGATGTTGAGGGATTAGCGGATGCACTAGAAGTCTGGTTTACACACCCCGACCAAGTGACTGAAGAAGGAAAGCGATTCTTCTCCTTCCTGAAGGAGACATCTGATCCTCAGATAATTGCTCAAAGTTACC
>CAXSFX010000015.1:0-35871 GCA_964236655.1 uncultured Acidobacteriaceae bacterium
TCAGGTCTCGGAATAAGTACGGCCGGAGTGACGCGGAATGACAGCCCATAAAATTCCTGCTTGCCGAGGATATACTGCATGGGTTCATGTAGCAGGCGGCGCGCAAGGAGCATGCGGTAGCAGCTCTCCTGCACTGCTGTAAGCGTAGCCGCAGGGTTGGCAAGTATCCATGCACGATCCTTACCTAACGCGCGGCAAAGTAGCAGGTTGGCATCGCGCCTTGGCTCCGATGAGAACCGTGCCAGCAGCTCTGCTCCTTCCTGCATCTGCGCTCTGACCGAGAATTTTGTCATAAGTGCGCGTTTGCGTATTACTTCAGCTTAAATAAAAAGGTAGCGGTTTATTCAAATGCACCTGCAAAAATTCAAACTGTAAATCGACACGAGCATTTAGTGAATTAAACGATGATTCGGAAGAGCGCGAGGTACCGGAGAAGTTTTACCATGTACAAGGTTGACAGAAGTCGAGTGTTCGCTCAAAATACCGTTGACTACCCGCTCCAGCACCGGCTTTCTTTTCTCGCGCTCTTCCTCAAAAAACGGTCCAAAAGCTCGCTCCCAAGTCTCCATTACTAAAATCTTCACGCGATCATGAGTTGCTTCCTGAACGTCCAGTTTTTCAAGCGCAGCCTGGATTTCAAAAGCTTCATTGTAATACTCATTACTCGGAGCGCCTAGCGCAAGAAGACCTTCTATATCTTCGAATCGAAGGATTGCTTCTATTGTCGTTAGAGAAAAAATCATTCCTGCCTCCACCAAGCACTTATCAGTTTTCCTGCGTTTCGTCCTTCTGTTTCCATGATTGCAGTTAAGCCGTTTTGCCCCTTGTAATGAATCTGCGGTGTTCCATATTTGCCAAGTTGAACTATGACTTGACCAGCTGCCTTGGCACTTTCAACTGCCTGCTCTACATCCTTCGGTAAAAACCTGCGTTTGAGTGCTTGTTTCTCGCCATGGTCAGTATTGCCCTTGTAATCGTTCCTGCTCAAGCAGCTTCAGCCTTCATCCGCTCCGCATTAAAGTACGCAATCACCGCGTCCACCACCCCTTGCATACGCCCTTCCATGATGATGTCAAGTTGATGCAGGGTAAGTCCGATGCGGTGGTCGGTGAGCCGGTTTTGCGGAAAGTTATAAGTGCGAATCTTCTCACTTCGGTCACCTGTGCCCACCTGGCTTTTGCGCTGCGCGGCTTCAATCTGGTGCAGACGCTCCTGCTCGACGTCGTATAGACGCGAGCGCAGTACCCGCATGGCCTTCTCACGGTTCTTGATCTGCGATTTCTCGTCCTGGCAACTTACGACTGTATTGGTCGGCAGATGGGTTATGCGGATAGCCGAATATGTCGTGTTCACCGACTGACCGCCCGGACCTGACGAGCAGAAAGTATCAATACGCAAATCTTTTTGCTCGATCTTGACATCGACTTCTTCGGCTTCCGGCAGCACGGCAACCGTGATCGCAGAGGTGTGTACGCGACCTTGCGTTTCTGTTGCCGGGACACGCTGCACGCGGTGGACACCGCTTTCATATTTCAGTTGCGCATAAACGCCCGCGCCCTCTACCAGGAATGACACGTCTTTCAAGCCGCCCACTGAGGACTCGGTCGAATACAGTACCTCAACCTTCCAGCGGTGCAGTTCGGCAAAGCGCGTGTACATGCGGAAAACTTCAGCCGCGAATAGCGACGCCTCATCTCCGCCCGTGGCTGCGCGAATTTCCACCACGACATTCTTGTCGTCGTTCGGGTCCTTGGGCAGCAGCAGCAGCTTGACCGCATCTTCCATGGCAGGCAGCTTCGCTTCTAGTTGTGCAAGCTCTTCGCCGGCCATGGCGCGCATCTCAGGATCGTCCTCGCTCAGCATGGCCCTGGCTTCAGCAATGCCCTCGGTAAGGCCGCGATACTTGTGAAATGCATCCACCATAACTTCAAGGTCACGATGCTGCTTGGCAATCTTTTGATAGCTCTGCTGGTCGCCGATAAGCGCGGGGTCAGCAAGCTGCGAGCCTAAATCCTCATAACGTGCTGCGATTTGTTCCAGACGCTCGAACATGGCGAAATCCTCTTAAAAGTAGTGCAAATAGAAAGTTACAAGACACAGAGAAGCAAGCGGCTGAGAGTCGCTAAAGAAGAGCGCCACGATGGTTGGCGATGCGCATGTCCATAGTTTATCAAAGTGGCTTATCTATTTTTAAGGAAACGCATCTGAAGCGTAGCTGAAGCACATTGATAGTGACGGGAGCGGCAATGGAGAATGAAAGACAAGACGGGCTGGCACCCTGGGCCGCTACCTGCGAGGCGCTGGGTGCGACCTCAAAAAAGCTGGAAAAGCGCGCGATACTTGCCGCGTACCTGCACTCGCTAGCGACAGTCGATGCGGCGCGTGCTGCCTTGTACGTAGCCGGGCAGCCGTTCACGGAGGTGGACCGGCGACGTCTGAATGTGGGCAGTGCCCTACTGGGCAAGGCAGTCGGGAGACGCAGCGGAGCCGACCCGCAGACCATGACGCTGGCGTTCCGGCGGCATGGGGATATCGGCGCGGCAGCCGGGGAGCTGATCGAAACGGCTGCCCAGGGACCTCCTGTAACGCTGGCCGATCTGGAGGCGTCGCTCGCAGAAATTGCTTTCGCACGCGGCCCCGCCGCCAAGCTGCCTCTGCTTGCCGAACTGCTGGCATGCGCCACCGCGCTTGAGTGCAAATATGTGCTCAAGCTGATCTCCGGGGACATGCGCATCGGTGTCAAGCAAAGCCTGGTAGAAGAGGCGATCGCGGCTACGTTCGGGCGTGAAATCCGTGCCGTACGGTATGCGGTGATGCTGCTTGGCAGCCTGCCTGAAGTGGTGGAACGGGCCGCCGCAGACACGCTGAGCGGTGCTGCGATGCGGCTGTTTCATCCGCTCGGCTTTATGCTCGCCAGCCCGGTAGATAGCGTCGATGAGGCGATTGCACGTTTTGCGCAGGAGGTTGTCGCGGAACAGACCGGTGCTGAACAGACTACAGCGGAGCAGACCAGTGCTGAACTGGCTCCTGTTCCCGATGCGCCGGAAGAGCTGCTACATGAAGCCCAGCTTGAAGACAAGTACGACGGCATGCGCGCGCAGCTGCACGCCGGCGACCCCGCAGCGCCGGGGCAAGTGGGCTTATTTTCACGCAGCCGTGAAGATTTAAGCGGTGCCTTTCCCGAGCTGATGGAAGCCTTTGCGGCGCTGCCGGAAGCGGTAATTCTTGACGGTGAAATCCTGGCGTGGCAGCCCGGCAATGCCGGCGATGCCCCGCGCGCGCTTCCCTTCTCCTCGCTGCAGCAGCGGCTGGGGCGCAAGCAGGTTTCCCTTGAGCTGAGGCGCACGCTGCCGGTGGTATTTATGGCGTTTGACATTCTGTATGCCGACGGCAGGCTGTGGCTTGACGAACCCCTAACTGCCCGCCGTACGCGGCTGGAACGCTACGTGGCGCAGCATGCTGACAAGACGGATGGGCGCGAAGCACAAGCGAACAGTCAGCAGATCCTGTTCACACCGAAAGCGGAAGACGGACTGCACTTTACGCGCCTGCTGCTAGCCCCTGCGTTGCGATTGGCAAGCGCCGCACAGCTCGATGCGGCCTACACCGAGGCGCGGGCACGCGGCAATGAGGGCGTGATGCTGAAGTCAAGCGGCAGCCTGTACCAGCCGGGTCGGCGCGGCCTGGCATGGCTCAAGCTGAAGCGCGAGCTTGCCACGCTGGATGTGGTAGTGACCGGCGCGGAGTTCGGATCGGGTCGTCGCGCGGGCTTCCTGAGCGACTATACATTTGCCGTGCTGGGGGCCAACGGCGAATTGCTGAATGTGGGTAAGGCTTACTCCGGCGTGACGGATGTGGAGATGTACGCGCTTTCCGAGCATTTCCACGCAGGGACGCTGGAGGACTTCGGCCACTTTCGCACGGTAGAGCCGGATACAGTGTTTGAAGTTGCTTTTAACAACATCACCCGGTCAGACCGGCATGCGAGCGGTTTCGCGTTGCGGTTTCCGCGCATCCTGCGCATCCGTACCGACAAACCGCTGGAAGAGATTGACACGCTGGCGCGGGTTGAAGAGATTTACAAAGAGCAGCCGGACCGGCCTGTCGAGAGTGCCTGAGATAGCGGCTGGGACGGCGTCAGAAGGGCATGGTACAACTGAGCTGTTTTGGAAGGAGCCATCATCATGGCTGAAACACTGCGCCACCTGATGCTGGCCACGCTTGAAGATACGGCAAATCCGCTGGCGTGGAGCGGCTCAGCAATGGCTGTTCGGCAGGCGCTTGCCGGAGCCGTGGAGCAGTTGACTGTTATCGACAACCTCAAGGTTAAAAAGCATCCGGCGCATGCGGTGGTGCGGATCGCGCTGGGCGGCAAGCCCGCGCGTTACCCGCTATGGATGACCAAGCCGGCACTGGAAGAGTTTGCCCGCGTAACTGCGCAAGCCATAGAGCAGCATAAGCCGCAGGCGCTGTTTTGCATTTCCACGCAGTGCCTGGTGTACCTGCACCGGTTTTACAAGGGTCCCGCGATTCCTACGTTCACTTTCTCGGATTCGCCCTGGATGGCGTGGCTGGAGGTGTACCGGGGCTACTACGCAGCGCCGGTTGGTGCCGCTCGATTTGCCGCGCGCGAGCGCGAGACTGCACGCCGCTGCACTGGGGCTATCTATGGGTCGGAGTGGGCCCGGCAGGATGCGATACAGCGCTTCGGCATGCCGCCGGAGCAGGTGCATGTGCAGCCCATGGGCGCGGCCTGGTACCCGGACGAGGATGACGCGGCGGTTGAAGCGGCAGTGCGGGCGCGGCCCACGGACCGTATTGACTTGCTGTTTATTGCCAAGGAGTGGGAACGCAAAGGCGGTCCGTTGGCGGTTGAGATTACACGTGGGCTGCGCGCGGCCGGGGTCGATGCGCGCCTGCTGGTTGTCGGCGTAAGGCCGGAGCTGCCTGCGTCCGACCTTGAGTTCGTCCAGTTGTTTGGAATGCTGAAGCGCAGCGTTCCCGAAGAAGCTGCGAAGCTCAAAGGGCTGCTGCTCGCGTCGCACTTCCTGGTGGTGCCCACCGTGGCGGAGTGCTTTGGGCTGGTGTTTGCCGAAGCACAGGCGTTTGCCTTGCCGCCGGTATCGTGCGCGGTTGAGTCGGTACCCTCGGTTGTTCTTGATGGCAAAACGGGCATCCTGCAGCCCAAGGAAGATGGCCCTGAGCCTTACGTGCGGCGCATGCTGGCACTGCTTCGTGATCGTGGTGCTTACAATGCCATGGCAACTGCCGGGCGCGAGCACTTCAAGCAGCGACTCAACTGGCCTGCCTTCGGGCGCGGAATTGTCAGAGTCGTGGAGTCGGCGCTAGAGAGCTAGTGCGCGTGACCATGATGGTGGTGGTCATGCCCATGCGCTTGTACCTCTTCAAGCGCCATCACGCAGCCATGCCTGGTCTCGCAGCCGGCGTTCTCAAACTGGATAGTTGTATGCAGGATGCGAAAGCGCTCCCGTAGCGCGGCTTTTACCCGGTCCAGGATGGCGCTGCTTTCAGACGGGGGGATGTCGGCGATGCGGATATGCGTGGAAAGCGCATGCGTCTGCGAGCCGAGTGACCACACGTGCAGGTCGTGTACATCCTCCACGCCCTCAATTGCGGCGAGCGCGGCGCGTATCTTGGGAAGCTCAATGCCCTGCGGCGTTCCTTCAAGCAGGATGTTGAGCGTCTCACGCGCGATAGAGATGGATGACCATAGAATGAGCGCGGCAATTGCAAGCGATAGCACAGGATCAATCCATCCAAAGCCTGTAAGGCGAATGATGAAGCCGCCCACGATTACAGCGGCTGTTGAAAGCGTGTCGCCGAGCATGTGGACCATTACGGAGCGCAGGTTTACGTCACTGTGACCGGAGCCCTTGCCGACGCGCCACAGCATGGTAGCGATAAGCCCGTTCATCACGACGCCGGCAGCAGCCACAACCATCATCGGCGTGGGGGCAACTGCCTCCGGGTGGCGCAGGCGACCGATGGCTTCTATCACGATCCAGGTGGATACAGCCACCAGCGTAATCGCATTGAAAAATGCCGCCAGCACCCCGGCCCGCTGATAGCCGAAGGTTTTAGCATCGGTAGCGGGCCGCCCGCCAAACCATACCGCAACAAAGGAAAGCAGCAGTGCCGCGGCATCGGAAACGTTATGGCCTGCCTCAGACAGCAGCGAAAGCGAGTGCGCCCGCAAGCCGGCAACCGTGCATACGACGACATAAAGCACCGTAGCCGCAAGCGAGAATTGCAGTACCTTCTGCGTGTTGCCCGTAGGTGAGCCGTGGGTATGCATCGCGTTCCCTTAGTGTACGGCGATGCGAGCTGCTAGCAAGCGATTAAGAAACTGGAGCCGACCAGCGCCGCCGCGGGCTGGCCCTGCGCACCGGTACGGAGTTTGCCGTATCGCGCAGTCCAATCCAGTTTTCGGCAATCAGGATACTGTTTTCCGGCTGGTGGGTGTCATAGCGGACGGAACAAGGAAAGCCGACACGAATGTCGGCAATGTTGATTACGTCTTTCAGGTGCGTGATGTCCTGAGAGCACTCATAGGAGACCCCGGCGATCTCATACTTGTAGAGGATGAGCTGCATGCCTTCCGGCCGACCGGCATCGTAGGGGTCCAGCTCGGAGATGTCGAGCACGGTACCGTCGATGATGCGGCCGCCCAGCACCAAGTCCTGGCGGCGCGTGCGCTCCAGCTCTTCCTCGCTGGTGCGGGTGCGGGTGGCCATGTACCATGCAACGCCGCCCATGCAGGCGGCTGCCGCAGCCATCGTAGCAAGTACCTGGTGATCGCGCAGGGATAGTCCGTACATTTGGCTGCACCGCTCCGGGAGGGCACATAGCGTACCGCAATAAGAAAAGCATACCCCAGGGAACCATTCGTCGGCGATGCATACCTGCTATGCCGGGCCGCTACGGTCACCAAACAGAAGCGGCAGGGCTGATTTATACTTGGTAATTCATGGCAAAGCTTCAGCCCGCAACGCACTCCCGCAACTCCGTACACCGAACAGAGGGCAACTCATCTCGCCGTATCCGCAGCACAACAGTCGTATGCGTACGCCGAGGCGACTTTGTAGTGATGGCCGCCGATGGGCAAGTCACCATGGGCGATGCGGTGATGAAGCACACAGCGCGCAAGATTCGCCGTCTGTACCAGGACAAGGTGCTGGCCGGTTTTGCCGGGTCTACCGCCGATGCCTTTTCTCTCTTCAGCCGGTTTGAAGGCAAGTTGGAGCAGTACGCAGGCAACATCGGTCGCGCAGCGGTAGAGCTTGCAAAGGACTGGCGAACGGACAAGATGCTGCGCTCGCTCGATGCGTTGCTGATCGTCGCCGACCATGGGCAAACCTTTCTGATTTCCGGCACGGGTGACGTGATCGAGCCCGATGAGGGCATCGCGGCTATCGGCTCCGGCGGGTCGTATGCCATGGCTGCGGCGCGCGCCCTGTTTGACAACACCGACCTGCCCGCGCGCGCCGTTGCTGAAAAAAGCCTGCGCATTGCCGGGCAGATCTGCATTTACACCAACGACGTGATCCTGGTTGAAGAGCTGAGCACAACGCCTTCCCCTGCAATCGAAGCCAGGTAGCGCCGCACCCTATTCAAGAAGGCACCCATGGCAATCTACCTCCCCGGAACCGCAGACGACCAGGAAATCGCGCTTGATGAAATGACGCCGCGCGAAATCGTCGTCGAGCTCGACAAATATGTTGTAGGCCAGCGCGCCGCCAAACGCGCCGTGGCACTGGCGCTGCGTAACCGCATGCGTCGGCAAAAGCTTTCGCCGGAAGTGGCGGACGAGATCATGCCGAAGAACATCATCATGATCGGACCGACCGGGGTTGGCAAAACCGAGATCGCGCGCCGCCTGGCGAAGTTGACCAACTCGCCGTTTCTGAAGGTCGAAGCTTCAAAGTTTACTGAAGTCGGCTATGTGGGCCGCGATGTAGAGTCGATGATCCGCGACCTGGTTGAAAACGCAATCGATATGGTGCGTGACGAGAAGCTGGAAGAGATCGAGGACAAGGCTGAGTTGAATGCTGAGGACCGGCTGCTGGAGCTTCTGATGCCCGCACCGCTACCTGTGGCGGAGGTGACAGTAATGCCGGTGGCTCCGGATGGCTCAGGTCCCGGTCTGGGCTCAGGTGGCGAGGCTATCAGTGCAGCCGCGTCAACAGCGGATGCCACCACCTATACCCGCGCGCGCGAGAAGCTGCGTGACCAGTTCCGTGAGGGCAAGCTTGACGATCGCATGGTTGAAATTGATGTGCGCGAGCGCCGCGAGCCGCAAATTGAAATTGTGACGAACAACGCGCCCGACGATGCTGATCAGAACCTGAAGGACATCCTGCCGCAGCTGTTCGGCCCGCGTACCAAGAAGCGCAAGATGAAGGTCGCCGAGGCGTTTGAGTACCTGGTGCAGGAGGAGGAAGGCCGCCTGATTGACATGGAGCAGGTGACGCGCGTGGCCGTCGAGCGTGTCGAGAATTCAGGCATCGTCTTCCTGGACGAAATCGATAAGATCGCCGGGCGCGAAGGCGGTCATGGGCCGGACATCTCGCGCGAAGGCGTGCAGCGTGACATCCTGCCCATTGTCGAAGGCACCACGGTGAATACTCGCTACGGCATGGTGCGCACTGACTACATCCTGTTTATCGCCGCAGGCGCGTTCCATGTTTCGAAGCCGAGCGACTTAATTCCTGAGCTGCAGGGGCGTTTCCCGGTGCGCGTTGAGCTGCATTCGCTTACTGTCGAGGACTTTGTGCGCATCCTGACCGAGCCGAAAGCCTCGCTTACCAAGCAGTCTATTGCGCTGCTTGAGACTGAAGGGCTGAAGCTTGAGTTCACGCCGGAGGCTATTGCCGAGATGGCCCAGTTTGCTTTTCGCGTTAACGAGCAGACAGAGAATATAGGTGCCCGCCGCCTGCACACTATCATGGAGCGCGTGCTCGATGAGATCAGCTTCCTGGCACCGGATTTGCTGAAGGCTCCTCGCAATGAGGCTGGGGTGTTCGATGTTTCAGTCGCAGTCAAGGACGGTACTGCCACGACCCCGTTGCCGGTAGTAGACCGCGAAATCCCGACCGGCCATGAGCGGGTCGTAGTTATCGACCCGGAGTACGTGCGGCAGATGGTAGCCAGTATTGTGAAGGATCAGGATTTGAGCCGATATATTTTGTAGGCTTGAAAAGCTTCCGTAAACGAAAAAAGACCCGCATATAGCGGGTCTTTACTGTCATATGTCCACGGGGGGAGGCTTGCGCCAACAAATCCCATGGCTAGTTCTCCTAGAGTAAAGAGTGATGGGGACAATGTCAACAGAAAATACGATCCTTGCTGTCAAGAACGCCCTCTCGGCAGCTCGCATGGGAACATATGAAGTCGCTACTGCCACGGATACTACAAATCCAGCTGCAGCTCTTGCTCTCTACGCATGGAACGCGCAGGTTTCGGCAGCCTTGCTGGTACCACTTCATATTTGTGAAGTAGTAGTCCGCAACGCCATTTCAGATGCACTTGAGAGTCTATATGGAGCAAGATGGCCCTGGTCCACTAGCTTTGAGCAAAGCTTGCCAGCACCACGCGAAGGCTATAGCCCTCGAAGGGATGTGCAGAATTCTCGAAGTCATGCAATCACCACCGGCAAAACAATCCCGGAATTGAAGTTTGTCTTTTGGCAAAAGATGTTTACGAGTCGTTATGATGAGCGCTTGTGGAACGTACACTTACGTCGAGTTTTGCCCAATACAAATTCAGCAAAGTCAATCGATGTGATTCGTCAAAACCTTTATGAAGACTTGGAGCACATACGAATACTTAGAAATCGTATTGCTCATCATGAACCCATTTTTATGAGAAATCTGGAAGATGATCTGCGCAGGATTGTGAACGTGGTTGAGCTTAAAAGCAAGATCACAGCTGACTGGATGATGGAAAACCAACAGGCGTCAGGATTGATACCAAATCGTCCATAAACAGGGTTTACGCATAGTAGTGGGACGGGTGAGTAAGCGCGGCGTCCAGTCCAGCCAGTCACACTTCTATGTGCATCGCATATCTTATGCCTCTGATTCCCTTACCCCATATCGACATCTCCTACGAGGAGCACGGTGACCCGAACGGCGCGCCCGTGTTCCTACTCCATGGCTTCCCTGATAGCTCTGTAGGCTGGCGCGCCCTGATTGCTATGTGGCAGGGTGAGCCGGTGCGGTGGATTGTGCCCATGCTGCGCGGCTATGGCGCGACCTGCATTACCGATCCCGAAGCTGAGACCGGAGAGATCGCGGCACTAGCCGACGATGTCCTGATGCTTCAGGAATCTCTTTCCATTGACCGCGCTACCTGGGTCGGCCATGACTGGGGAGCTCGTACCGCCTACGCTGCGGCTGCACTGCACCCGGATCGCGTACGCGCCGTTGTCGCGCTTGCCTCGGAGTACGTCTCCTACCGCAATGCGGGTGAGCTGCCGCATGGGCAAGAGCGCGATTACTGGTACCAGTGGTTCTTCCACACGCCTCAAGGTGAGCAGTCTCTAACCCGGGACCGGGTTGGCCTATGCCGTTATTTGTGGCAAGTGTGGTCGCCCACCTGGCGGTTCCGTGAAGAAGAACTGACGGAGACAGCAAAGGCTTGGGACAACTCGCAGTTTGTTGCCACCGTGCTTTCCTACTACCGTGTTCGGCACGGCAATGCACCGGGAGCCGCTCCTTACGCTGCGGTGCAGGCAGAACTCTCACAGAAGCCGAAAGTAGCCGTACCGACCTGGTTTGTCACCGGCCTCGCTGATGCCTGCAACCACTCTGAAGGATCAGTTGGTCAGGAAGAGTGGTTTACCGGGGGCTACCAACGTATCGAGCTTCCCGGTATCGGCCACTTCATTCATCGCGAAGCACCGGAAGTAGTCGCTGAAGTCCTCGCTCAAGCTCTAGCTGCGACCAGGTAATTACATCAGCATCCGCGGCCCGTCCCGCTGCAGACGCTCATACACCTGCATTAGCCCATGTACGCACGGCTCAAACGAGCGGCTGAGCCGGGCAAAGAACGGTGCTTCCCGCTCGTACTCAAACAGGTTGAATTGCGACACGACCCAGTAACTCTCCTGCCCGGCGCGGACCATGCGCTCCAGCCGCTCGGGCGAGGCAGCGGTGCGCGGTGCCATACCGGCTGAAAACAGCAGGTAATCGCCAATGTGCTTGCGCAGGCGGCGCTCGACGTCGAACGACTCAGCGGTGCCGTGCACGGGATCGGAGGCATGGAGCAACTTGTCAAGGTCGCGCACCGGGTGGCCCTGCTCGTCGAAGATAGGGTACAGCTTGTCAGTTGAGGAGAACTCGGTCAGCAGGTCGGCGACATAGGCGGCGATCTCGCTATCTGTCTTGCCTCGGCCTACGGGCAGGGTGTCGCGAAAGCAGTCACGTACCAGCTCGTGAAAGATGCGGCGAAGTGGGTGCGTTGGGGAAACCATAGCGAGGGTGCCTCCTCAATCTGTGAGTTCAACCGTTATGATCCGTTTTTCGTTTCTTTTGTATTCCACACCATCGCACGGCCGGCGCTCGCGGGCAAGGTTCAATGTTACGGTAGTGCCAAAGAAGGTAGCAGTCGAAGGGAAAGTTTGCGAATCGATGCACCCAATTTATCCAAGCGCAGCCTGAACCGTGTAAGCTGCCGCTGCGAGGTTCCCCTATGCCGGCCCATAAAGCACCTGTCAAGCACCCTCAACCCGTCGGACCTACTGCCCCGGAGCTACCGGCCTTCGGTCAACCGCAGCCCGGTCCCGATCCGAGCGGGTTCAAGGTGCCGCATCCTTCTGACAACACGCTTTACGGCAAGGTCAATGGAAAGCTGGTTGAGCCCTTCCCTGCACCGCGCGGCGGCACCGAGCCGGTACTGACCCTGGCTGAAGCATGGGGCGCTGCACTAGGACCTGCCAAAGTAGCGGCTATTGAGGCTGCCGGGCAGATCGTCTTCCATGGCGCGGGCGATACCGGCAGCGTCAAAGGCCCGGCGACCGAGTCGCTGGTGGCTGACGCGGCGCAAGCCGACCTCGCAAGCTCCCCGGCAAATGCCGTGCCTGCGTTCTTCTTCCACTTCGGTGATGTGGTGTACAGCTTCGGCGAGGCAAAGTACTACTACGACCAGTTCTACGCGCCGTGGCGCACCTACCAGGCACCGATCCTGGCAGTTCCCGGCAATCATGACGGCGTCGTCTACTCGGGTGACCCTGCACCGACGCTTGATGCGTGGCTGCGCAACTTTGCCGGCACGGAGCCGGTCATGACGCCGGAGGCAGGCGGCCTGATCCGCACAGCCATGACGCAGCCGGGTGTCTTTTTCACTTTCGATGCGCCGTTTGTGCGCGTCCTGGCGATTTACAGCAACGTGCTTGAAGACCCCGGTGTGATCTCAACGGAAGGCGGCACCCGGCCCTCGCTCAACGACACGCAAATTACCTTTCTTGAGGCTGCGCTAACCCGCTGCAAGACGGAAAAGTTTGCCGGTGCAGTGATTGTCGTGGTGCACCATCCGCCTTTTACCGCGGGCACCACACATGGCGGCTCACCGCGCATGCTTCAGGATCTGGACGCTGCCGCTACTGCCGCCGGTTTCTGGCCGCATGCCGTGTTCTCAGGCCACGCGCACAACTATCAGCGCTTTACGCGGACGCTCAATCCGGGCACGTCCGGCTCGACGACGATGCCGTACATGGTGGTCGGCAACGGCGGCCACGGCATAGACCAAATCCGTGAGGTGAACGGGCAAACCCTGCGCGTGCCGCTGGTGATCGACAACACGCTGACGCTGGAGAACTACGATGATATGAACTATGGCTTCCTGCGCGTGATAGTAGACCCGGTAACGCTGCGCATTGAGTACCACCCAGCCGGCGCAAATGGAACGCCTATGGATGTGGTGCAGGTAGACCTGGAAACGCGCATGGTGAGCTAGAACAACCGGTATGGATCACTGCAAAGTGGCAAGGAGGGAGGCACATCCACATTAAAAAAGATCTTGCTGGTCTGTCGCGGACCCTCCGTCTTCATTAGGATCCAGCCGGTACAAACCTCTCAAAATCAGCTCGTCAGCGCTTGCATCCAGGTCCACAAGAGGGCCGAGATTGCAAAGCCACCGCAGCGGTGTGCCGGAGAAGCTCAAAAACAAGCGATCGCGTGCGCGTGTTACCGCCATGTAAAGCAGAGCGTTGAGCGTCGCTCTTCCGTCAGTGCCGCTGTATCGGTATTCCTTCTGAAATGACACGTTGCCCAGTCCGGCGCAAAAGACAACCTTGTACTCCAGCCCTTTCGCCTGATGATAGGTGCTGACTTTAACCGCGTCTTCGTCGAAGAAGCGTGAAGCAGTTTCCCCTTTCAGGATGAAGTGAGGAATGCCCTTTTCACGCAAACTCTTCGCACAGACATTCTGAAGTTCCCATGTCGGGGCTAGAACGCCGATTTCTCCGGGCAGGTAACCTTCCCCAACCAGTTTCTGTGCCTGCATCGCTACCCATTCCGCTTCCGCTTCAACAGAGAACAAGCCTGCCAGTAAAGGACGCGGACCCTGCAAGGCCGGAAATTTAGTTGATGCCGATTGAGGAGTACCATCTTCCTCTTCCGTTGCATGTGCAAGATGCCTTGCAATCCTGGCAATCTGTTCGGTATTCCGGTAATTGGTATCGAGCCTCAGCGCCCGCCCGCGCACATCGATTCCAAGTTGCAAAAAGCTGGAAACAGGGCAGTAAATACGCTGTCTCTCATCCCCAGCGAAGAAGACGTTCGCGTCGCGGGCTTTAGCCAGCGCCATGATAAGTTTGAAGCCGGTGCCGGTAAAGTCCTGATATTCATCCACGAGGACGGCCGTAACATTTGAAAACGAATATCCCCAATAATCGAGCGCTTTCGAGAGTGCCTGACTTCGAAGATCTTCCCAGTCAAGGCTTCTGCCTTTCAGCCTCTCGTAGTGTTCGGCGATATGAAGCACCTCATCCCGCTCTTGGCTGGAAAGAGCACTGTGGCTTGGAGGAAACTTTATATTTTGGTAAGTCTCCGCAGTGACACCCGGAGCGCCTTTCAGCCAAGTAGTTATCTGCCTATCTACAAACTTCACTAGATTGGTATCAAAGCGGAGACGAAGTCGCTCGGGCTTTGCGAGGTTACACGCTTTGGTCAGCAGGTTTGTCTTCGTTGTCCCCTCGCAGCTGACATGCGTCCGCCCGCAAAGCTCACTCGCAATTGCATCCAGGTGACGAACCTCAATATGCGAGCGCAGCTTCGGCTTCTTGCTGCCGCACAGCCGATCGAGAAGCGAGGAAAGGACGTGCGCCAGCGCGATGTTGTAGCAAATCACCAGGACACGCGCGTTCGGGCCTCGCTCGGCTTCGTAGAGTGCGCGGTGCAGCAACAGCGCCGTCTTGCCGCTTCCTGCGGGCCCAATCACACGCGCGGGACCGCTGAACTCACGTGTGACGAAGCTGCGGTGTTCAGGGGCGAGGAAGAGCATCCATGATGCGATATCTCCTCTGAGCAAAGCCTGAAAATCGTCAAGGCTGAAACGGTAAACCTCAGGCTCCTCTTCCGGAGCAGGCACCGAAACTATTTCGATCTCTTTGATCCCGATCGGCTGAGACTCCGCGACACTTGCTGAGGATGGCTCTTCCCTATCGATCGCTGCAAGTGAGAATCTGACGTTTTCGTCCGATTCAAGCGCAAGTGTTTCAGCTTTGCGACGTACGGGAGTGCCGACATCTTTTAAAGCAATAGCAGGCGCTGTAGCTTTCCGCTTAGTCTCCAGCTGCAAAGCAAGTTCCCATTCTCCTAGTACCATTACGGTTTCCGCAGGCTTTCCGTTTCCGTATTTCGCAGGAACGACTGCTCGCTCCGGGATGAAAGATCCAGCTTTGTCCACGCGGAGCGGGCGCATCTTCTCGGCTCGGCGATAGGTGACGTCGTGAGCTCCTATCAACCGTAGAATCGGAGATTCGACCGAGAACTCCTGAGTCCAGATGAAACGATCTCCATCATTTACCCGGCAAGAAAAAACGTCGTGTCGTCCAACGCGGGCATGCAGCTTCTCAGTCTTAAGCTGTTTGCTCCAAGGGTCACAACAGAAGCCCTGAAAGGCTCGATCAAATTGCTTCCTGACCGAAGCATTAAGGCGGTCGAGGTCGTTAACGAATTGCTTGGCTGCAAGAATGGAGGAGATCATCTCTTTTTCTTTTAAGGGATGGAGAACAGTAATTCAGAAATATTCTTAATAGCACACTCCACGCAGCCCGATCAAGCATTTTCGAGCTTTACAATGCGAGAATGGCCGCAATCGCGACAGCCCCGGTAATCCAGGCTCGTGCCAAAATGTTTGCGGCACCCTGGCTGATCTTCTGGGTTGCGCTCGCTGTCCGTATTGCGTACATGACGCTTGCCCACACCTGGCGTGTGCGCCCTTACGGCGACCACTTCTCATTCGGCTGGGAGATGGCGCGGATCGCGCGGGCGCTGGTCACCGGCTATGGCTACGCAGACCCTTTTAACGGCCACACCGGGCCTACTGCCTGGGTTACGCCGGCGTACCCGCTCATCATCGTAGGCGTCTTCAAGATATTCGGCGTGTACACGGCGCTCTCAGCATGGGTGCTGCTTGCTATCAATTGTGTGCTGAACGCGCTGATGGTACGCACCACCTGGGAGATCGCCGCGCGGTGCTTTGACCTGCGTGTTGCAAGGTGGTCGGCCTGGCTATGGGCGCTGTACCCGGCAGCCATGCAGTATTCGGTCAAGTGGATCTGGGAGATGACGCTTACCGCGTTTCTGTTCTCGTGGGTGCTGGTGCTGGCATTACGGATGCGGGGGGTCGGCTCACCTGCGGGAAGCCTGACGCAAACCGGAAGCCGCTGGGCGGTATTTGGGCTGCTATGGGGTCTCATCGCTCTCTCAAACCCTGAAGTCTGCATCATGCTGCCAGTCATGGGTATCTGGATTTTGGCCGGTGCAGGCCGGGTATGGTCTCGGCAGCTAGGCAACGCAGCGTTGGCAGCCGTCATATGTCTTGCACTGATTGCGCCCTGGAGTTGGCGCAACTGGGAAGCCTTTCACCACTGGGTGCCGCTGCGCGGCAACTTCGGCGCGGAGCTATACCTGGGCAACGGCCCCGGTGCAGTGGGCTTGTTGATGGAGTACAACCACCCCGGTGAAAGTGTGCAGCAACTGCAGTTGTACCGCGAGCTGGGCGAGGTGAACTATGCCCGGCTGCGCGGCGACAAGGCCAAGGCGCTGATCCGCGCGGACTGGCCGCGCTTTCTCAAGCTGAGCGCCACGCGCTTCTACTACTTCTGGTTTTCTGTGCCGCACCCGGCAGATGACTCGCCGCTGGTTGAGTACGGACGCAACCTGAACTACCAGTTCACCTCGATTGCCGGGCTGCTTGGCCTGGCGCTGGCTTTGCGCAGGCGTGTTCCGGCAGCCGGTTTATTTGCAGCCTGCTTTTTACTGTTGCCGCTTCTTTACTATTTTGTGACGGTACACGCACGCTTCCGCCACCCGTTTGAACCTTTGATCGCCATCCTTGGCGTGTACCTGTTTCAATCGGCTAGACGGAACAGGCAGGCACTATGACGCTATTGACCGGGGGCAGGTACCCGGCTACACTTATCTAGTTCGGCAGCCGCGCTCCTGTGGTTCTCCCAGGCCGCGTAGCAGTCCCATGCGTCGTTACAACGTATCTTCGCATCTGCCGACCCTGAACAAAACAATGGCGCTCCCCAAGGGTAGCGGTTGAGAGGAAATACGATGTACGCAGTCATTCGTACCGGTGGAAAGCAGTACCGCGTGGCTCCAGGCGACGTGTTGAAGATAGAAAAAGTTGTTGCCGATGAGAAAGGTGCTATTGAATTCGGCGAAGTGCTCGCGTTTTCAGGTGAGGCCGGCTCAGTAATCAAGCCTGCGGATGGTGCCAAGGTGCTGGCTACCGTTGTCGGCGAAGGCCGTGGCGACAAGATCCTGGTCTTCCACTACAAGCGTAAAAAGCAGTACAAAAAGATGCAGGGGCACCGGCAGTCGTTTACGCAGGTAAAGATTAACGAAATACAGATTGACGGTACAAGCTATGGAGCGCAGGCCTAAGTACCTGCGAAGTACACGGGCTTCTGGCCTGCCGGAGAAGAAACAATGGCACACAAAAAGGGATTAGGCAGTTCCAAAAACGGTCGCGATTCAAATGCACAGCGACTTGGAGTCAAACGGTTTGGCGGTGAACTGGTTACCGGCGGTTCCATTATCGTGCGACAACGAGGCACTCGTTTGAAGCCCGGCTTGAACGTCGGTATCGGAAGCGATGACACTTTATTTGCCAAGATTGAAGGCCATGTGAAGTTCATTGATCGCGGACGCACCGGACGGTTTGTAGCAATTGAGCCGCTTGTAGATATCCTGGAAGTTTCGCAGGAAGAGGTTCCGCAGGAAGTTGCAGCAGACTAGGTTTTTACAGACCTACAGGTTGATCACGTTTGAGGTAGATTTTGAAACGTAAAATGGCGACGTACAAGCGTCGCCATTTTTGTGCGTTGAGATGAAGGTTACTGCTCGCCAATCCTGTACTTGTCAAGAATTCCATCCACAATCAGCTGCACACCGGAGATAAATGGGGCCGGTTCAGAGGCACGGCCACCCAGCTCCAGCTTGAGCGCGATCTCATTCCATCGCATCAGCTTGGAAGAAGGCGCAAGCGCGTGCGTGTGCCGCCTCGGCTCCGGCGCTACAACATATAGAACCCACATGGCGAGTACGCCCAGAACCATCAGGTTTACTATCCACTGAAGCCAGACCGCTCCACCACCCGGGAGACGTGAGGTAATGGCAGAAAGCAGGTAGGCAGCGCCAAGTACCGTCAGGCCCAAGGCCAAGCCTACGGAGCGGCTGCGCAGGCACATGCCCAGACGCTCCAGCCGCATGACGAATAGAACCAGCATGGTTGCTTCAAAAAAGAGCATGCACAGAGCAAACGATAAATCCATTTCTGACAGCCATGCCTGAAAGCTGTGAATACCGAAAATAGGCAGGTGCGCAGTCAATGTAAGCGTCACTGCAAATATGGCAGTCCATCGAAAGACGATCATGGCCGCAGCAGAAAGACCCGGGAGAGACTTCAGGCTATTACGAAGTAGCGCAGCCAGTACGAAGAAGACGCATAGGAAAGAAAGCAGGTTGAGCGTCCAGTACGTTCCCAGGTATAACCGATGCGCTGCGTATACAGACAGGCCCAGGGGTAGTACCCGGTCTGTAAACAAGGGTGAAACCAGGCAACAGCATAGCCTGAGCGCGGCAAAGATGCCCAGCGCCTTGTAGTTTGGCGGCACCTCGTCCTGTACGGCGTTGGGTAAGCCCCTGCGCCGCCGCAGCTCCCATCGTCGCTCCCCGCAGAAATATACCGCGAGAAGCACCGCAAGCCAGCCCAAGGGGCGAAGCTGGTACAGGAACGTGAGTGTGTCATTTTCGTTCAAGAAGCTATGTTTAACCCGTTTCTTCCAGGGATCCCAGTGGATGACCCAAGCTGCGTCACCCGCTGGAACCCGGTTCAAAGTTCACTGACGCGTAAAAACAAAATCTATATTACTTTTTTACGAGATGCACAGTTCGCCAGGTAACAAACAATTTCAAGCAGGAGACCTAAGCTGCAACGTAGTACGTTCTCTGATGAAAAAGTTACCGCTTTCGGAATCTAACTACAAGCCTTCATGCAAAAAGCATGTGTAATTTTTAGACAAAAATGATTACTCCAGACACTCTCTAAAGAACCAGTAGACAGCTGGCCATCTTCAGTCCAATGGTAAGATAGAGGTGTTGCGCACTCGCGGTGACAGCCCTGCATATGCGGTTTTCCTATCTGCCGGCTGCACCTCGTGCCGCCCATTGGAGCTGCATGTCTCTGAACGATCGTTCTATTACGCCTGCATCGCCCGCAGCTGTTCCACCATCAAGTGGGACCTACACCAGTGACAACATCAAGGTTTTAGAAGGCTTGGAAGCGGTTCGCCTGCGGCCTGCCATGTACATCGGTTCGACGGGTGAGCAGGGCCTCCACCACCTTGTATACGAGGTAGTGGACAACTCTGTCGATGAGGCGCTCGCCGGCTATGCCAAGCATGTTGATGTCATCATCCATCTGGACAACTCCGTCACGGTCATAGATGACGGTCGAGGAATCCCGGTTGACCTCAAAACGCTGGACAATGGGGAACGGATGCCTGCCGTCCAGGTGGTTTTGACAAAACTGCATGCCGGGGGCAAGTTCGATGCCTCTACTTACAAGGTGTCAGGCGGTTTGCATGGTGTGGGCGTCTCCTGCGTGAATGCTCTGTCTGAAGCCTTTGACGTTGAGATTTGGCGTGATGACCATGCCTGGGAGCAGGATTATTCCAAAGGCGCTCCCATTTCGGAACTGCGCAAGATGGGATTGTCAAAGCGCAAGGGCACCAAGGTTCACTTTTTGCCGGATCGCAGCATCTTTACCGCAACCGAGTACAACTTTGACACGCTGGCCCAGCGGCTGCGCGAGCTCGCCTTCCTGAACAAGGGCTTGGCTATTACGCTTACAGATGAGCGCACCATCGACCCGAAAACAAACGAGCCGAAGCACTCGGACTTCAAGTATGCAGGCGGTATCGTCGAGTTTATCCGGCACATCAACAAGGGTAAGGTCGTGCTGCACGAGCAGCCCATCATGATGGAAGCCTTCCGTGACAACGTCGATATGGAGATCGCACTCCAATATAACGACGCATACTCGGAGACGGTATTTACCTTTGCCAACAACATCAATACGGTCGACGGCGGGTCTCACCTGTCCGGCTTCCGTACGGGCCTTACGCGGACTATTAACGCCGCCGGTCAATCCCTTGGGCTTTTCAAGGATATGAAAGAGAACCTTTCGGGCGATGACGTTCGTGAGGGGCTGGTAGCAGTGGTCAGCGTCAAGCTCCCGCAGCCGCAGTTTGAAGGTCAGACCAAGGGCAAGCTCAACTCTGACATCGCCGGCACCGTACAGGCACTCGTTAACGAGAAGCTGGGCATGTTTCTGGAACAGAATCCGCAAATTGCCAAAAAGATCATCAACAAGGCAATCGATGCTTCGCGCGCCCGCGAGGCCGCCCGCAAGGCACGCGATCTGACTCGGCGCAAGGGTGCGCTCGACGGCGGCGGTTTGCCGGGCAAGCTCTCCGACTGCTCCGAGCGTAATCCGGAGCGTTGTGAGCTGTACCTGGTTGAGGGCGAATCTGCCGGCGGCACGTCACGGCAGGGCCGCGATAGAAAGTTCCAGGCCATTTTGCCCCTCAAGGGCAAAATTCTGAATGTAGAGAAGGCTCGCTACGACAAAATGCTGGGCCACGAGGAAATCCGCGCCATGATTACCGCGCTCGGCTGCGGCATCGGCAAGGACGACTTCGATCCATCGAAACTGCGCTACGGCAAGATCATCCTAATGACGGACGCCGATGTGGACGGCTCACATATCCGCACGCTGCTGCTGACTTTTTTCTTTCGGCACATGCAAGAGTTGATCAAGCGGGGGCATGTTTACATTGCGCAGCCGCCGCTGTACCGCATCAAGAAGGGCAAGTTCGAGCAGTACATCAAGGATGACCGTGAGTTTGTGGATGTGATGGTAAAGCGCGCCTCGGATGGCATGGTGGTGAGGTACGGCATCCAGGCGGACGGTACAGCTCAAGGACAAATCGAGGGCCCGGCACTGACCCGCTTCATGGGGCAGCTCAATGAGTACCTGGGTTTCTACGACAAGGTAAACCGCCGTATCCGCAACGAAGACGTGCTACGCCTGCTGGCAGATGGAGAGTTGCTGCGGCGCAGCGATTTTGAAGGTTTGGAGCCGGGTGTCGCTCCGGCAAAGCTGGTTACCTTGCATGCAGGCCTTGAGCAGCTTGCGACGACCTACCAATTTAAGGTGGTCCACGCCCCGGCATTTGACGAAGAACATCAAATCTGGTCAGTAAGCTACATGGATGCGCAGGGTTCTATGCGCAGGCTGGACTGGACCCTGGCCTCGACGCCCGAGTACCGGCAAATGATGGCCAAATACACCGGTATGCGCGAGCAGTTGCAAGCACCCTTTACCGTGCAGTATGCCGCGAAAGCTGCCGCCGCGCCGGAACCGGACCCCGAAGATACTGACACGGAAACTACGGGTGAAGTGGAAGCAGGCCGCCCGGCACCCAAGCGTGCCGGAAAAAGCTCGCACGAGCCGGTCACCAAGCAATCCCCAAGCCAGCTGTTCGAGTACGTTATCGACCAGGGCCGCAAAGAGTACCAGGTCCAGCGTTACAAGGGATTGGGTGAAATGACCGCGCCGCAGTTGTGGGAGACCACGATGGACCCGGGACGGCGTACACTGCTTTCCGTCAGGCTGGAGGACATTCTGGAAACGGAGAAAATCTTTACCACGCTGATGGGTGAGGATGTCGAAGCTCGGCGCAAGTTCATTGAAGACAATGCGCTGGACGTTAAAAACCTGGACATCTAAGGTGCCCCTCCATGTGCTGCGAGACAGAACCTCAGAGATAGCACGCATGGACCGGGTACAGACACGACGATTGTTGCTGATAGGGGCTGACGTTTACTTCGCTTTTGCAGCGTTGGCTATCGTGGCTTACGGCATCCTGCTGCATCGCTGGTCTTCCGCCTGGATTCTCTCCGACTGGCTCATCAATTACGAGGGCGGCTTTGTGCGCCGGGGCCTTGCCGGGGAGGTATTCTTTCGGCTCGGCCACCTGCTCCATGTCCCCCCAAAACAGCTGGTAGTTCCGTCAGTATTGGCGATGTACGCTGTGCTGCTGCTTTCCTTCCGGGCCATTTTACGCCGTGCCTCATGGAACCTATGGGTACCATTCGTTGTATTCTCTCCGGCGATCCTGGCCTTCCCGGTAATACAGTCCGAAGCCGGCTTTCATAAGGAAGTTTTCTTCCTAGCCTCGTTCGCCCTGTTCCTGGTCCTGCTGCGACGGGGTGCGCTCAGTCCTTTGGCAACCAGCCTGTACATGGCGGTCACGTTGCCGGCGGCTACGTTGTCGCATGAGTCGCTTGTGTTTTACGCACCTTATTTTTTCGCGGCGTTGGTGCTGGGTAGCCGTTCCCTGAAGCAGGCGATATGGCAAAGCGCTGTGCCGTTCGCACTATGCCTCGCGGCGGCATATTTCTGCGGACGGTATACGGGCACTCTCGATACGGCGCAACACATTTGCGCTTCGCTCGGCTACCCTATGCACCTGCAGTACAACGGTACTGAAGTCTGTGACGGCGGGGCCATCCCGTATCTGCGTTCCACGCGTGCCGTGGCGCGGGCGCAGGTGCAAAGTGCTGTAAGCCAGTACCACTACTTTGCCGTCTACGGCATTGTTGCCTTGCTCACCGTTCTGCCTTTGCTTGTGGGCGCTCTGCGGCTGGTCCGCGCACACCGCCGAGAGGTGTGGGTGCTGGCCGGTATGGCTGCCGCATCTGGCGCGGGTACGCTCGTCCTGTTTATCTATGCTATTGACTGGGGCCGCTGGATTTACATTCATGCATTCTGCATTGGGCTCCTGCTGCTATTCCTGGATGGACGCGAGTATGAGGAGCGAATGACCGAACGGCTGCATGGGCGCATTGTGCTGCACAGGCAGCTTGCCGCCGGTGCGCTGCTGGCAGTATATGCAACCGTGTGGACGCTTCCGGAGTTTTATACGAACGATTACCGGTACGGTTATGTAGGGCTGGCCAGGTTCGTCCTCTTCCACAAGCACTCTATCCAGAACCCACAGACTGGAAATCAGACTCATGCCGGGCTCATGGTGCACCCCATGGTGAGTGATTCCGTAAAGCTGCCATAGCAACAACCGGCAATCCTTCCAAGCTGCACCGCGCGTCTTACCAGGTGTGAGCCTGCCCTTATTTCAAGATGAGGAACAAGCCCTTGAGCAGCGTGAGCTTGCCGCAGGCGAGGAAAAGCTTGCTTCCATAGAAAAGCGGCTGCTTGCACGCGATGGGCAGCCCCGTCCTCGACCGTTCTGGAGCCCGCTTAAAGAGTTGATTTACGTTCTTATCTCGGCTCGAACACGCACCGAAACTTCGCTTGCCGTATTAGCCGAGCTTGAACTACGCTACGGCGCGGTGCTGGACGACTGGCGCGGTTTGCGCGACGCACCGCCGGCCGACGTGCTGAGGCTGTTGGCACCGGTCACGTTTGCCGAGAAAAAAGCCCCCACGCTGCAAGCGGCTCTACGGCGCATTACGCGGCAAAATGCCGGGGTACTTTCGCTTGATTTTTTTGAAGGGCAGCCGGTTGAGCGAGTGCGCCGGTGGCTTGAAAGTTTTGAGGGTGTAGGCGCGCGCGGGTCCGCAGCTGTTGCCAACCATTCTTCTCTCCGGCTGCGTGCGCTGGCAGTAGACAGCCACCACCATCGCATCGCGCAGCGGCTCGGACTGGTCCCAGCCACCGCAACCGCCGGGCAGACTGAAGCAAAACTGCTGCGTTATCTACCTGAAGAGCGGTGGCCGCCCGCACGCCTCACTGAGCTGCATGACTTGTTGAAGCTGCATGGGCAACTGCGCTGCACCAGCACAGATTGGAAAGACCACTGCGCACAATGCCCGCTGCTGCCGCTATGCCCTACCGGGCAGTCGGTCATCGCTACCTAAACCTCGCGCGCGAAAGATACCCGCGAAGTTTTCCCGGTAATAGAAAAACACTATCAGCCACAATACGAATGCCAGCAGGCCTGGAGGTAGACCACTGGGTGCCATCGTAACGTGGAACAGCAGAATGTTGCCCAAAATGGGGCCTAGCAACACCAGCGCCAATGGCACAAAGTAGCCGGCGAGCAACATGAGTCCGGTCACCAGCTGTATGCCGAAAATGATGGGAAACCAGTGCCCCTGTGCGATTGAACCGAGGTACTGCGCAGCCAGGCCGGTTGGCGGTGGTTGTTTCAGGAAGTGCAGAAACCCATTGAGCCCGAAGACGGTAAATATAAGCCCGAGTAGCAGGCGAGCGATGGTAGCAGCGATTTTCATAGTTAAATTCCTCAATACGTGTTGTAACACGTATTCTGAATCGATAGTTTAATTAGGTCATCAGATCCGGCGGTTGTCATGGCTGTACCCGTGAATGCTAGGTTAGGCGTGGCTCGGCAGTTTGTACAACGAGTCGTTCTGGATGAGCCCACATGAACAGCCAAACTGGAAAAATCCTTGCGTTATAGAGATGACATGTTAAGGAACCCTCCTGTCAGCAGCAGTTGCTTGTAGAGGAAGCGGCTACTCGTGCCATACTTCCATTTCTACAAGGCAATCATTTCTATCGGGAGAACGCCTGCATGCCGCTCAATCGCAGATCGTTTCTGGAAATTACCGGACGTTTCGGTCTTGCAGTCACACTTTTTCCGGGTGCACTGTACGCGCTGGCTGCGGAACCGCAAGCGGGGGAAAGCACGTCTGAGCCGAAGCTGAAGCCGGTAACGCCGGAGATGATCGACGCTGCGGCTGCGCTGGCAGGGGTGCCGATTGCACCTGTGCAACGACAGGCAATGCTGGAAGGGTTGAACGAACAACGCGATGCCTACGCTGCCATTCGCGCGCTCAGTTTGCCGAACTCTGTTGCCCCGGCCTTTGTGTTTGACCCATTGCCGCCCGGTGCAGTGCTCAAGACGGCTAGGCAGCCCGCGCGCTACAGCAAGGCCCCTGCCCTGCGCACGATGCCGGCGAACCTGGAAGAGCTGGCGTTTCTCTCAGTAATGGAATTGGCTGACCTGATAAAGCGCAAAAAGGTGAGCTCGGTTGCGCTGACCGGCATGTACCTGGCGCGGTTGAAACGCTATGACCCGCTGCTGCACTTTGCGGTAACCCTGACCGAAGAACGCGCCCTGGCAAGTGCGCGAGCGGCAGATGCAGACCTGGCCAAAGGCAAATATCGCGGGCCGCTGCACGGTTTACCCTGGGGCGCAAAAGACCTGCTTGCAGTCAAGGGCTACCCGACCACCTGGGGCGCAGGCGGCTTTGAGCACCAGAGTTTCGACGAGGACGCAGTCGTCGTGCAGCGGCTTGACGCAGCCGGTGCCGTGCTGGTAGCCAAGCTGACGCTGGGCGCGCTGGCGCTGGGCGATGTGTGGTTCGGCGGGCGCACGCGCAACCCTTGGAATCCGAAACAAGGTTCAAGCGGCTCCTCTGCCGGACCTGCCTCGGCAACAGCGGCAGGCTGTGTTGCGTTCTCCATCGGCTCGGAAACACTAGGGTCAATCTCTTCTCCCTCCACTCGCTGCGGTGCGACAGGGCTACGTCCCACCTTTGGTTTTGTGCCGCGTACGGGTGCCATGGCGCTGAGTTGGACGATGGATAGGCTAGGGCCAATCTGCCGCGAAGTAGAGGACTGCGCTGCCGTGATGAGCGTCATCTACGGGCCGGACGGGCATGACGCAACCGTAAAGAATGCAGCCTTCCATTGGAACGCCGACGCGGACTGGCGCGGGCTGCATGTCGGCTACCTTGAAAGCGCGTTTGCCGAGCCTAAACCCGATGCCGAGGCAGGCGGCAAGCAGACTGCGGCTCCAGCTACCGAAGCCGAAAAGAAGCGTGCGGCAGAACGCGCAGCCGCTCGCACTGCCGGCGATGCACGCCGCCGGTACGACCATACCTATGATGTAGCCGCACTTGCCAAATTGCGCGCCATGGGCGTCCACCTGCAGCCGTTGGAGCTGCCGAAGTTGCCGTACGGTGCGATGGTGCCCCTATTGACCGCCGAGGCTGCTGCCGCCTTCGATTCGCTGACGATGACGGGGCGTGACAAGTTATTGACAGCGCAGGGTCAATACGACTGGCCAAACAGCTTCCGCACAGCACGCTTCTACCCGGCGGTCGAGTACATCCAGGCCAATCGCGCCCGCACACTGGCCATTGCACAGCTTTCAAAGCTGTTCGAACAGGTTGATGTAATCGTCGCGCCCACAGGCGGCGAGCAGTTGTTGGCTACCAATCTCACCGGCCACCCGGCAGTGATCGTTCCCAATGGTCTACGCGGAGACGACGCGCCGCGTGGACTGCAAAAGCTTGTTGAAGATACCGGCGATGACGACTCCATCGGCGGCCCCGGCACCCCGGTAAGCCTTACCTTTTTGGCAGGGCACTACCGGGATGCGCAGGCGCTGCTGCTGGCCCGTGCCTACCAGCAGGCGACGGGCTTTGAAAAGCAGCATCCCAAGCTGCCGGGCTAGCCGATAACTCGGTAGCCTAGCTGGAACGGGTTCGCAGCTAACCCGGCGATCAGGTACCAGCCCGTAGCACCGATGTGCAATGACGGCCCATACGTGTAGCCGAAGCCGGTATCGAGCAGGCTGGTAGCCGCAACCAGGCCTAGACCGGCCGGTATGGCTTTGCCGCCTACAGTTTTGCCCAGGCCGAGTGTCCCCTGCGCCAGTACGCACGCGTTGAGCAGTGTGAGCGCCTGCGTCAGGTCGCTGTAGATGGCCGCGAAGCTCTCGCCCCCACGCAACACGCGTGCAATGAGCGCTGCCGCAGCGTGTCCTGTGCCTTCAAGCCATACCGCATTGGGATCGCCGTTCGGTATGCCCGGTTTCAGGCTGGCCGTGTCGAATACCAGTCCGCGGATCGTCTCACTGCCCGTCAAGGCCGAGTGCGGTGCGCTTGCTGTATCCGTAGTGACCAGGTTGCCGAGTGCCCAGTCGATAGTGCCTTGCGTCGCCGCCAGCAAGCCCGCCAGATAGGACCATGTCTGCGTGTCCTCCGGGATTGGCGAGGTGTTGATGGTGACCTGGTCGCCCTGAGTGCCCGTGTAAAAGTATGGGCCCGCTGCGTTGTACATGGCCAGCACAAAGGTGCCCGCGTGCGTTGCGAGCGTCGCCCAGCTAGTGCCGTTCTCTGCATTGCCACCCTGCGTCAACCGGCTCAGCATGGTGAAGAAAGCATAGGTGTCGATGTTGTGCTCGGTCGCTTTGCCGTTGGTGGAAGGCACGGACTGGTTCTGCGGGTTGATCGTCGTACCGAAACTGTAGCCGCCGGGATCCTTTGTGTTGTACGTGTTGCGGATAATCCAGTTGCCGACCGAAATTGCGCCGGCGAGGAAGCGGCTGTTGCCGGTGCGCTGATACAGCTGCGCCAGCGCCATGCCGGCCCATGCCTGGTCCCCCACGGCTGAGCCGTAGAAGTAAAAAGGCGCGGCAGCAGGTGTGATGTAGACACCATCGGCGCTTGGCTTATTGATAAAATATGCCTGCGCAAAGCGCCCGTCGGCAATAGGGAAATTGTTTGCCTGTGCATACAGCAGGCCCATGCCCAGGATCTCCGCGCGCGCGATGTCGTCTGTGTCGCCCGCGGCCAGGTATGCGTGGATAGCGACAGCGTTGTCGTAGGTGAACGCTGTCGCGCCTACCGCTTCGTCACTGTAGCTCTGGGTTAGCCGAACGGTTGAGCCGCCGGCATACGCATCCATCATGAAATTTTGAAAACTGAAGCCGTTGTTGATGGAGGTGAGCAGCGCTTGCGCCTCACCGGTAAGGGCTTGCGGCAACCCAGGCGGCAGGCTTTGCGCCGCAGCGCGTGGCGCGAGTGAAAACGGCAGGGCGAGCGAGGCGGCGGACGCGGAACCGAGAGCGAGCAGGTTGCGGCGAGACAGCTGGGGCATGGGGTTTCTCCCGTTGTGTCTCTTTTTGTCAGAGACACAAACGTCGCAAATGTACCGCGCGCATGCAACAGAGGGCAAGCCGCCCTGTTCGCCACGGCAAATAGGCTGCTAGGCTGGGCCTGTATGGCTGCCATCCTTGAGCTCGACCATGTGACCAAGACCTACCCACGCACCGGTCCCAGCCCTAACACCGGCACCGGCGGCCTGACGACTGTGGTGGACGATGTTTCCTTTACGCTGCAGCGCGGAGAAACGCTGGGGCTGGTCGGCGAGTCAGGCTCGGGCAAAAGCACTATCGCGCGCATGGTGCTTGGGCTTATCCCACCGAGCGCCGGTACAGTTACCTTCGACGGCATGCCGCTTGTGGGTGCGTCGGGGGCGAATATGCGCCGGATGCGCCGCCGCATGCAGCCCGTCTTTCAGGACCCCTACGCTGCGCTGAACCCGCGCATGCGCATCCGCGACGTGCTCGCCGAGCCGTTCCTCATCCACCGGCACGAGGCTGCACGCAGCAAGCCCGCGCTTGAAGCCGCTACATCCGAGCTGCTGCGCACCGTGGGTCTCGATGGCTCGGCACTCACACGCTACCCGCACGAGTTCTCCGGCGGCCAGCGCCAGCGCATCAACATCGCCCGCGCGCTCGCCCTGCGACCCGAGGTACTGGTGCTCGACGAGCCGGTCTCGGCGCTCGACGTAAGCGTGGGTGCACAAGTGGTCAACCTGTTGCGCTCGCTCCAGCGCGAGTTCTCGCTGACGTATTTATTCATCACGCACTCCATGCCGCTGGTGCGCTATCTAGCGACTGAGATTGCGGTGCTGCGCAGGGGCAAACTGCTGGAGCTGGGGCCTGCGGCGCAAGTGGTTGCCGCGCCGAAAGATGCGTATACGCGCGCACTAATGGCTGCCACACCTGGGCTGGCTGGATAGCACGTTATCTATGTAGAAATCCTTTGCACCTAAGCGAGTCAGGAATAGAGTTGATATGTGGGCTCAAAGCAGATCGATGGAGTGCGCTTCCCGTGCTACTCGCACGACCATCTTCCAGTTCACGTCCACGCTTTCTACGCAGGTTCCGAAGTGATTCTTGAATTGCTACCGGATGGAACTGTTCGCTTCGCGGGACGCAGAAGTTCTGTAATTGCGATCAACGCGCCGCACAATGCAATACGCCATAATTAGGCGCACTGCCGTAAAGCAGTATGCCGACCTGCTGGCGCTCTGGGAGATAGTTCATGGCAAAGCTTTCTGATGAGGAAATTGACCGCGAAACCGACCGGCAACTTGAAGCCTGGTTCTCAAAATACGGCGATGCGCCTGAACAGCCCTATGCCGAGCGGGTTGAAATCAATAACCGGAGCCGCCGCCTCATCCTCTGCATGTCCGACGGTCGCCGGGTCGAACTTCCGCTCGATGACATCCAGGGGCTCGCCTTTGCCTCTCCCACGCAGCTGCGCGAATTTGAGATGCTGGGCCGGGGGACGGGCATGGACTGGCCCTCGCTGGGCGTGTCCTTCAGCGTGCAAGGGTTGCTTGAAGGCTCCTACGGTAACCGGCTCTGGATGGAGGCGCTGCGACGCAGGGGCAGTGCAGCCCACACCGAGCGCAAGCAGGCTGCACCCGGCGCAAACGGTGTCAACAATAGCAAGTCGCGCAAGCATAAGCCAAGCGTGGCGTAGAGACGACCCGGACCTGTGTTGCAACTATGGTGCTATGCCAAAGATGGCTGCAATAGATAGATGTCGTCCCCCTATACTTGCGGCACGCTTGTACATTCTGCTCGCGAAAGACATCTTAATGCGATTTCGTTTGATAATCCTGCTCCTTGCTTCAGCCTGCCTTACCGTCCCGTCACATGCAGTGGATCAAACAACGATGTTGTTATTGCATCAAGCGCTTGAAGCACAAGGCGGTGAGGCAAAGTTACGATCCTTGCACAGCGTACAATGGGAGGCATCGGGTTACCGCAATGAGCTTGAAGAATCAGAAAGGCCGGAAGGTCCGTACATTACAGAGTTTGACACAATTTCTGAAGTACATGATTTAGCGAATCAGCGATATCGGAAAGATACAGAGTTTGCGGTGTACCCGGTATTTCAGTCAAAAAGCAGTAGCGTCGTAGTGAAAGATATTGCAATGCAGCTTTCCGGCGACCGGCAGTTTGCGGGTACACCGCAACAGGTTCAGATTGTAAGAGAGCGCCTGTCACTTAGTTCGGAACACTTACTACTTACAGCACTTGACGCTCCGGATATTCATACAGAAACTGATATTGTTCTACAGTCAGTCCAACAAAAAGTAATTGCCTTCAGCTTGGATGGAGCACCGGTAAAGATTTATCTGAATGCCTATACACACCTTCCCACTGCCATGGACTATTCAGGTCCGTCCGTAAGAACTTCTTACTGGGCATTTCTAGGCGATGTGACCGCGCGCACTTATTACAGCTTTTGGTGGCTGGCAAAAGGCGGCATCCACCTTCCCATGCAATGGAACATTGAAACCAACGGCTTGCCCGATCAAATGCTTGTTGTACATAAGCTAAAAATAGATGAACCGTTAGATGAGGTTAAACTCACGATCCCGGATGCAGTTCGAGCCAAGTTTGACCAACATGCCGCACCTGCCGACTTAGAGAAGCGGCCCCTAGGAAATTCTAATCAACCTGCCAAAGAACTCGCACCGGGCATTGTTCTAATCCCTGGATCGTGGAACGCGACATTCGTACGTCAGGAAGATGGCATTGTTATCCTGGAGGCTCCTATTTCTTCAGGCTACTCTGCTCAAGTAATCGCCGAGGCGCAGCACCGCTTTCCCAACCAGCCTATAAAAGCCGTCATTACTACATCAGACTCCTGGCCCCATCTTGCCGGCATTCGCGAGTATGTCGCGCAAGGTATTCCAGTCTATGCTCTAGACTTGAACCGGCCTATTTTGGAGCGGGTGATAACAGCAAAGCATACGTCGAAGCCGGATACCCTAGAGCGCATGCCAAGATCACCGCAGTTCCAGCTTGTACATGCTAAGACGGTAGTTGGAACCGGAGCCAATCGCATGGAAATATATCCTCTTCGGGGAGAAACGAGCGAGCGACAGATGATGGTCTACTTTCCTGAACATCATCTACTGTATGGCAGTGATCCATTCCAACAGAATGATGATGGTTCACTCTTTTATCCACAAACTGTTACAGAATTAATGGATGCCGTAACGCGCGAACACCTTAATGTAAACCAATTTTTTATGATGCACGTTCCCCTCACACCATGGTCAGAGTTACCAAAGGCGGTCGCCGCAGCCGAAGCACAAGATACACCTACTGGTGCTCTCCTATGAGAGCCGAAAAATAGTTGCTAATTTACTCACTAACTCTTCTACACTCCCTCACCCCAACCCCGCGCATCCTCTGGCTCTGCTGCGCCTCCTTCATCGCAGGCCTGCTGAACGCGGTCGCCGGGGGCGGGTCTTTCTTGTCCTTTCCGGCCTTGCTCAACATCGGCGTACCGCCGATTGAAGCCAACGCCACCAATACGGTCGCGCTGTGGCCGGGGCAGTTTACTTCGATTGCCGCCTACTGGCAGGACTTGAAGCATAACCGCCACCTCCTGCTCCCGCTCAGCGGCGCGGCGGCTGTGGGTGGCGTGGGTGGCGGGGTCATCCTGCTGCACACCCGGCAGGCTACCTTTCTGCACCTCATCCCGTGGCTCCTGCTGGGAGCGGCCAGCCTGTTCGCGGTGTCCACTCCCATCTCGCAATGGCTTCAGAACCGCGCCCGCGGCAAGCGCGCACTTACCGATAGCGAAGCAGCCGTCCGCCCGCTGATCCTGCCTTTAGTAGCAGGCATGGTGGTGGTCACGCTCTACATCGGCTACTTCGGCGCGGGCGCGGGCTTCCTGGTCATGTCGCTGCTAGCCGTGTTCGGCATTGAAAATATCAACCAGATCAACGCGCTCAAGGTGGTCACTACCACCATCGCCAATGGTATGGCAGTGCTGCTGTTCATTTTTGAGGGACGGGTGCTGTGGCAATACTGCCTGCTGATGATGGTCACCGGCGCCATCGGCGGCTACGCGGGAGGGCGCAGCGCCCGGCGTCTGGACGCGAGGCTCATGCGAGTCACCGTCACGGTACTGGGCTTTGCCATGGCAGCATACTTCTTCCATCGCAACGGCGGCTTGTGAATCTAATGCAGCTATGAGCCATGAAGGATTCCGCCTGCTGAGTGAAGAGCAGGCACGCCGCCAGGATGCAGCCAACGCACCGCTTGCCGCAGCCGCCACGGAGCCGGTCAAGGTCCGCGTGAAAAAAACCGAAGGCACCGGCCTTGAAATCGACTGGAAGGACGGGCACAGCAGTCAATGGAATTTTGCCTGGCTGCGCCACGCCTGCCCCTGCGCCACCTGCCACGATGAGCGTGAAAAAGCAGGCCGTGCCGTCGGCGTCCCCCCGCCCGCTCCCGCCGCGCTGCTGCCTTTGTACAAGGCTCCCGTGCGCCCGGATACAGTGCAGCAGGTAGGTCGCTACGCCATCTCTTTCGGCTGGAACGACGGCCACACCAGCGGTATCTACTCCTGGGATTACCTGCGTCGAAATTGTGTTTGCGCGATCTGCGCGGCAACGCGGACTTGAAGCCGGTCACCCTTCAGCCTGCGGGTGTGGTTTCGATCGACTTTCAAAAGGCGCTGCGAGCCGCCGGACCTGCTGCTGCCGGGCATGCTTCTTCGTACGGGATGGCCGGGGTCAAGTACAAGTGGAGCTGGTCTGCTGTGCTGGCTACCATCTATACCGTGGATACGGTTCAAAGCCTTTCGTATCGCAGCGTTTTGGGAGCTGATGCGCAGGTTGTGCACGACCCGGCATCGCTGAAGACGAACCGCGCTGTTGAAGGGATGTGGTGGGCGCCGCACTCACGGGTTGACGGCTTTATCGCACTTGCCAATACGAATCAGCTGGAAACGACGGCGCAGGTTGCTTTCAGCGACGCGCAGAATCATCCGATAGCGCAACAAAGCGTCGCCGTCCCCGCGCATGGGACCAAGCTTTTGTCCTTAAGTGAGCTGCTTGGGAGCGTAAAGGATGTTGATGCTACCGGGTCGGTCAGCATCCGTTATAAGGGTGTTGCCAATAGCCTTCTTGTGAACGAAGGAATAGAAGATGGAAAGGTGGGCTACTCCGCAAGCCCGCAGTTTCGTGAGTTGAGTCTGGATACCGTGACAACTGCGGAGCCGAGCACGCTGGTACAGCTTGCCGCGCCCGGCTCTTTGATCGGCAAGCCTGATCCGGCCAAGCTGTTTCCTGAGAAGACAGTGTTTACGCCGTATGCCTATCTCCACAATACTTCTGCTGAACTGTTGAGCGTTGATGTTCTCTATTCTCCGCTGCAAGGTGGCAGTCCCACCAAGATCGGCACAGTAGCTGTTGCTCCCCATGGAACAACACAGGCGGATGTGGCCGGCATGCTGCAACAACATCAGCTTGCGCCAGAAGGCGGTGTGGCTACGCTGGTTTTTGCGTATCAGGGGAGGTCGGGGCAGGTCGATATTGAAACGGGAAGCATCGACCAGACGCGCAATTATGTGTTTGGGGTGTCTGTTGTCGGCGAGCAATCCAGTATCAGCAAAACTTTATGCTACTGGACGACAAACATTGATTATGACAGCGCAATCGCGATCTTAAATTTTACCGATACACCTTCAGATGGATTGCTTACTTTTTATTTTACGGGAGGCACGTACAAACTTCCTGTTCACCTTGTACCTGGAGAGACAAAAACATTTGATCTGCGCGCTATTCAAAGTAGCCAAGTCCCGGATGCCGATGGCCATGTTCTATCTATAAACGCTACAGAAGGAAGCGCCATACTTTCTTCGGCGGCTGGTGAAATAGAACCAATGTCGGTCGCTATAGCTACGACTTCGTTCAGCGTGAAAAATGCAACTTGCGGATTGACTTGCTCTACATGCAACGGAATCAGTTCCTTCTCGCTTAGTCCAAACCCTTTAGGCTTAGCAGTTCAGCAACAATCACAAATGCAAGGTATCGAAACTTACAATACTCAAAGTACACAAACTACAACCTCTGGTTCATGGAATGTAGGAGCCTCGACAATCGCGAGTCTAAGCAATACCGGCATTGTTACGGGCGTCTCGTCCGGGCAAACGACAGCGAACTTCTCTATTACGAACGCTTCTATTTACGTAGCGAACATGTGTTCGAGTGGCGGAACCCCAATCTGTCCTGCACCAACTCAATTTGGGGCTAGCTCACCGATAGCAATAGCTCCAACCATAAGCCAAGATCATGCTTTGTGGTTTTTCGGGCTAGGCAATACGCCACCGAGCAGCTTTACACTTGGTAATATAACAGCCACATTGACAGCGAATGGAGCATTCAACGGAACATACAATTGGACCATCACTGCGGGAACCTCGATAGTGAATTTTCAAAACGGTAGCACAACTTACACAAGTACCAACAACAGTACTGCCATTATCGTTTCCACCGGTTATAGCCACAATTACAATGATGTGACAATCTCACTTAAGTACACTCCGAGTGGTGAGGGAGTGGTACCATCAGCTACACACTCACTATACGTTGATTCACCTTACAGGTTAACTTCTACCGGATCGACGGCGACTAAAGGTGTAACTAGCTCTTGTATTAACCCTGTCATCGGAACGGCAGGATTTCAATCTCTCGTACCTTACCGCAATTTAAGTCTTTTCGGCGTAGTGATATCAAACATCGGACTTAATGAAGCATTTGCTGGTCAGTCAGACGACTTAGCTGGGACAAGCTGGCCACCCTATGCTGCGGGAGGCTATGTCACATCTGACGGAACCTTTGTAGATAACATATGCGCAATCAATCAGAAAAACCCGACTTCTCTTCCCCCCCAAAATCCACTG
Organism: uncultured Acidobacteriaceae bacterium; assembly: GCA_964236655.1. Lineage (GTDB taxonomy): Bacteria > Acidobacteriota > Terriglobia > Terriglobales > Acidobacteriaceae > EB88. Next base: position 34,602 of record CAXSFX010000015.1, read on the forward strand.
TCAACTACAAAAATAGATCACACTAATCAGTTTTGGTTCATCGGCAGCATAAATTCCGGGTCCGGAGTTCAGGTTCAAAGCAATATTTTGCAGCGCTACCAAGATCATGGCGTTCATGTAAGCATAACATCACCTACACGTTAGGAGTTATCACGTGAAAAGATTGTGCTGTCTAATACTCGTTATATGCTTGATGTCAGAGGCAAAGGGAGACATCCTGCCCATGCCAGGATCTCAACCTGTAGATCCCGTTTTCGACACATCAGCTGTCGTTTGCAGTTGTGTCGTCCTACAAAGCAATACAGTGTCATCCACTAAAGAGATGCGAGCGGGTAAGATCGTAATTGTGCAATCTGTAGAAGCCACAATGCAAATTACTGACGTTTATAAAGGGCAAACAATTGAACCGAACCAAGAATTAGTGGTGCGATTTACAAGTGAAATACCAATAACGGGCAATACTGGTGCAAGTGTAGCAAAGAATGAACGAGGACTTATGTTCCTTTTGCACACTGCAGATGGTAAATACTCGTTTGCAGATCCGTATTTAGGTGCGGTTCCTCTTAATGGTCTACCTTCAAGTTCCGAGGGCATCGGCATAGTAAAGCTTCAAAATGCGCTTGTACAGGATTTGAGCAAATCCGGTGTTGAAGAACAAGGTGAAGTCTTAAATTTGCTTCAAGGAATCAGGGGCACATCCGATCAGGAAAGCACAGTACTTCAGCAAACCTCTCTTTCGACAAGTACAACTATTGCCTTCAAATCTATAGCTGTGCTGATGAAATCGAATCCTGTGCTCGCTACAGCTCGTCTAGCGTATCGAATGCGGCAGGGGGACACAAGTCCCGATGGGCTTGTATCGGCCATACTTACGACACAGCTAACAGCAATTACAAACCCGGAAGCGAAACACAACCTTGAAGAACTCACCGGAATAGGCAAAAGCGATATTCGCAGTTCTGCCGTCTTCGCGCTTCGGCACGTGGGTGATCGTGCCAGCGTTCCGGTTTTAATTCGAGTTCTCGACGATATGGATGAAGAGGTTAAATACCAAGCTGTTATAGCATTAGCAGAGATAACAGGGTTGGATGGCGAATATGCGCCGAACATGGAGGTGTTTTCTAAAAATCCCAACATGTATATAAAAAAGTGGAAGGAATGGTCTTCCGACCAAACTCCTGACAGAAAGTAAAGCAACAAGCTCAGATCCATCGTTCCAATAAACAGAAGACCCCTTTGTTCTAAAATACTCAGCTATTATTAAAGTGAT
>CAXSFX010000016.1:0-35337 GCA_964236655.1 uncultured Acidobacteriaceae bacterium
AAGCCGTGAACCGTAGGCACACTGGCGCGAACCACGAAGCCCGGCGTCTTGGAGTTGTGCCAATCGATGGGGAAGAAGATCGGTGTATTGCCCAGGATGGAGAAATCAAACGCACTGTGCGTGTACTTCCACAGGTACTCGCCGCTGAGCACAAAGTGCTTCCCGATAGCCTGCTGCAAGCCCGCGTGGAACTCGTTGCGGAAGCCTGGAACCAGGGGGGCATTCGGCACCCCAGGCGAGCAGGCCAGCAGGGGATTGAGCACGTCGTTGCCGCAGCCCTGGCTTGACAACACCAGGTTTTCGTTGAAAGGTGTTTCAAGCGTACGTGCGTAGGAAAGGCGCAATACCGTGGCAGTTTTCTTGATGTTGTAGCTGGCACCCAGGCGCGGTTCAGCCTGCCGGGCTATTGAAAGTCCGTTATACATATCGCCGCGAATGCCCAGGTTGAACACCCAGTCCCCGGCTTTGATCTGGTCCTGAACGTAAAGGGAAAGCTCCTTGATGTCGGTATGCCCGACATATTGATAATTGGAGCCGCCCCGCGTCAGATCAAAGGGCGCGAGCACAGGATTGAAGGCCGTGCTGCCGAGCGATCCATCGTTGGCTACAAAGCCTGCCGCGGCGCACTGCGCGGGGTCGGTAAAGCCCGGCTGCGTGGCCCCGGTCGCATCCGTGCATGGGGAGTTGTAGGTGCTGTTGACGATGCCGAGCTGATCGTTCTCCCGAAGAAACGTCTGGCTGTAAATGACGCCTGCCTTGATACTGTTGCGCCCTTTTTGGACCGTCACATCCGAGTGCACGCCCGCGTTGAGCAGCGAGCGCTGCTGCGAAATGGACTGGCTCTGGATCGGACCCAGATCGGCCAGCAGGTTGTTGCTGGGGTAGTAGAAAAACCCGTCACGCCGCACGTAAGGCCCCAGGTTGAACACCGCATTGGGGCCGAGCAGCTTGGTGTAGGTCGGTGCAATGTCGAAGGTCTCGATCTTTGAGCGCTGATCCGTATTGCCGATGTTGCCGAAAACAGGGTTGGGCCCGGTGCCGCCGCTGATGATGTTCTGGACGTTGAGATTGTCGAAGGTATTCGGGTTCTGGAACCAGGAGCGGGTGTAGTTCAGGTCGAGATGGACTGCATCGTTCAGGGTAAACTGGCGGTCGATCCGGTCAAAGAAGTTCTCCTCGTTTCCTTTGGAGTGGAAAACGGTAAACTCCGGCGGATCGAGAAAGCGGCCGGTGTTCAGGCCATCCGCCTCAAAGAAGTTGCCCCAGTTTTTGCCGCCTGTACCGAGATCGAAGGAGCCGGTTGCGGAACCGAAGGTGCCGTAGGAAGCGCTGATGCTGCCGGTCGGCTTGGTAAGGCCCTCGCCTGACCGGGTGGTGACGTCGATGATCAGGCTGGTTTTATCGCCGTACTCTGCCGGCGGCGCGCCCTCGATCACCTGGAGAGACTGCACGGCGTTCGACGGAATCTGGTTCGAGAAAACCTTGCTCTGCTGATCGGTAATGGGCTGACCGTCGAGCGAGAACGAGTTGGAGGCGTGATCGCCCAGGCCGTGCAGCAGTCCGTTCGAGTCGGCGGCGACCCCGGGCGCGGCCAGCGTCACCAGCGAGCTGAGCGCGGAGGACTGGCTTTCAAGCGGCAGCCGTCCGAACAGGCCGCGATCGATGTTGGTGCTGAAGGTCGGATCGTCGTCTACAAGGTCCGCCTGGTCTTCAACCGTGACAGAAGTGGAGTCGCCTGCGACGGCCAGCGTCATTTTGAGAGAAACCGGCACCGATGAAAATACGTTTGCGTCCTGCGCGACCGAGCCGAACCCTGAAGCGGAGCTCGTCAGGTGGTAGTTGTTGTATTGAAGGTTGCCGAACTGGAAGTGGCCGGTGCTGTCGCTGACCGTGGTCCTCGAAAGACCGCTGACCGGGTTGGCAATGGTAACGGCAGCGCCGATGACGGCAGCGCCTGACGGGTCTACGACAGTCCCGGAGACGAGCCCCATATTGGTCTGGGCGAAAGAAATGCCGTGGAGCGAAATAGCTAAAGATGAAAGCGCGAGCAGTCGCGCGGTCCGTGCGGATGACATGGTGCCTCCTGAAATTTCAGAGTGGAAATGGAGCGCGGGCTACTCCCATATGGAAGCTAGCAGCGGCGCTGGTAGACCCTGAAGTTAGAAGGAGACGGGCGGCGGACGAATAAAGGCTGTAACCAGTACGGCGCGCGAGCCGGGGGAGGAATCTCCCATGCACAGGATGCCGAGAAGCAGGAAGATGGCAGCGGTCAGCCATGTCGGGCTTACGCTTATGGCTACATGGGCCACTGCGCACAGCGGGCAGTGAGCCGCATCGGGGACACCGTTTGCATGCCCATGCGCGATTTCAACGGTCAGGAACAGCAGCAGCACGCAGCAAAGCGCAACGATAAAAAACCTGGCGACTTTGGAGAATGGCTGCATGGACGACCGGGAGCAAGCAGGGGTAGGTTCAATGCTTATTGAGAAGAGTATAGCAGTAAGGTGCCCGTTGCGACTGTAAGATAAAGCAGTATGGCAACACAGGTACGCAACACACGGCAGAAAGAGGCGATCCGTGCGGCATTTGCCGCGGCAGCCCGGCCCCTCTCTCCTGACGAGGCGCAGGCCGAAGCGGCGAAGCTGGCTGAAGGTATCAGCGCCGCTACTATCTACCGCAACATCCACGCGCTGGTTGAGGACGCCTGGCTTTCCCCGGTGGACGTACCGGGTGAGCCGTCCCGCTATGAGGTTTCCGGCAAGGGCCACCACCACCATTTCCACTGCAACGGGTGTGGCCGCATCTTTGACCTGAAAGGCTGTACGCTGCAGCTTCGTCCTCAACTGCCCGGCGGCTTCCGCATGACGGGACATGAGCTGTTTCTGTATGGGCTGTGCGACGGATGCGGGATGGATGCCGCCACTTGAAACGTCTAAAGCAGTAGCAGGGCTAGTGTCATGGAAAAGAACGGTGTCATCCTGAGCGAAGCGCAGCGGAGTCGAAGGACCTGCTTTTGTTTTAAAGCAGTGCGGCTTTGAGAGAAAGCTACGCCGGGTCCGTTTTCTCCGGCTGACATTCCTTTAGCCTGCCTGCATCGCAGTAACCGCCAGCACAACACCGGCACCGCCGAGCAGGCATCCGAGCTGCAGCAGCAGCGCCCACCTCCCCATACCGGCCCGCAGCTCCGGCAGCAGGTTGACCCCGGCAATGTACAAAAAGCTGGCGGCGCTGACCGGCAGCAGCCAGCGCACGGCATGGCTACCGGCCTCGCCCACCAGCAGCACCGCGCCTGCGCCAAGCAGGGCGGGTACCCCGGCAAGCACGGCGAACCGCATAGCCCGCGCCGGTGCCACTCCCAGGTGCAGCAACACAGCCACATCGCCAAGCCTGTGCGGTACCTCGTGCAGCCCCACAGCCACCCCTGTGAGCAGACCCAGGCGCGGGCTTACGGCAAATGCCGTTGCAATGGCGGTGCCGTCCACAAAGCTGTGCAGCGAGCTGGCAAGGAGCAGGTTGAGGGGCCGCAAAGCTCCAGCATCGGCTTTGGTGTCAGTTCCGGCATATGCCGCGTCCGGCTGATCTGCAAAGGTGTGCACCACGCGCTCCAGGGCAAACAAGGCGAAGAGCGTACCGCCGATACACAGCCATAGACCGCGCCGGTTGCCCAATGCTTCTACCGCTTCCGGCAGCAGGTGCAGCAGCGCCGTCGCCAGCAGCACACCTACCGCCACGCTGACCAGGTAGGGCAGTTGCCGATGCAGCTGCTCTACACGCGAGCGAAGCAGCCACGCAGCCCCGACCGCCGCGGCTTGCACGGCAAACACTGTGATGAGCATCAACACTGGGGAGGGATGAACCGGCTTTCAGGAAGGAATGGGCGCACAGCGGCGTACGCTTGTTGCGAAAGCGTACGCATTAGTGTGACACATTACGCCAAGTTGTGGATACCTGCTACCCCGGCCCCGTTGAAGCTGCTCCTGCTGCTTTGACCCACATTCGCAATCCAAACTCAAAGCTGCCGGCCGGCTTTCGTTTTCCAAAAACCCCCGCCGCCTCCAAAATTGTCATGCCATGCAGAAATGCCCACAAGGCAACAGCCGCCTCGGGAGCTTTTTCTTCCCCGTAGATGCCGGAGACGTGCGCCAGTACAAAGCTCCACATCTGTACATGCACTGCTTCCCCCTCTGTCTCAGCAGGCGACGGCATCAGCGTAAGGGCGAACACCTCGGGCTGTTCTCGCGCAAACCGCACATAGGCTTTTGCAATGCCTTGAATCGCCTCTTCGGGATGCTTCTTTCCTGCTGCTTTTCGAAGTATCGCCAGCAGACGGCGGCGACTCTCGTCCGCAAGGGCGGCCTGGAGAGCGGCAAGGCTCGGGAAGTACCGGTACAACGCATTGGGAGCCAAATCCAAAGCCGCAGCCACGCTCCGTATCGCCAGCTTGTTGATCCCGTCTCTTGAAACCTGCTCCATGGCGGTTGCAAGGACTGTCTCCCGGTCTGTTTTTGATGGAAACGGCATACAGAGCCACTGTACATCTTGACGGGTCGGTTATCTTAGGTGCACGCTGTACATGTTGAAGGTGTACACTGTGTATAAGAAATAGAAAGCAGGGGAAGCGTATGACGGCAAAGTCGGTTGTAGTTACCGGTGTATCGACGGGCATAGGGTGGGGAATCGCAAGCGTGCTCATCGGCAAGGGGTTCAAGGTATTTGGCACGGTGCGGAAACAGGCCGATGCAGATCGCTTGCAAGCCGAGCTTGGAGCTGCATTTACACCGCTTCTTCTGGATGTCACGGACCAGCCGGCGATAGTGCGAGCCGCCGATCAAGTGCGTGAAGCTCTCGGGCAGCGAAACCTCGCCGGCCTCGTCAACAATGCCGGGATTTCTGTAGTCGGCCCACTCCTTCATCTGCCGCTGGAGGAGGTTCGCCGTCAACTGGAGGTAAACCTGGTGGCCCCGCTTCTGGTCACGCAGGCTTTTGCAGCGTTGTTAGGGACGGATCGCACGCGCGAAGGTGGCCCCGGACGCATCATCAATATCAGCTCTGTCGGGGGCAAGATAGGCCCTCCATTTTTGGGTGCTTACGCCGCCTCCAAGCATGGGTTGGAGGGGATGTCAGAGTCGCTGCGCCGTGAACTTAGGCCCTACGGCATTGATGTGATTGTCATCGGCCCCGGCTCCGTCAACACCCCAATTTGGGACAAGGCAGAGGCGCTGGATTTCGAAGCCTATCGGCACACCGACTATGCTGCGAGCCTTGATCGCTTTAGAAAACTATTCATTGCCGAAGGCCGAAAGGGTTTCCCGCCCCAGGTAATTGGCCGGGCAGTCCATACGGCATTGACGGCCCGTAAACCTGAAGTCCGCTACGCGATTGTTCCCCAGAAGTTCAAAAACTGGACCATTCCCATGCGCCTGCCGAAAAGGCTTCTTGACCGCCTTATAGCGAAGCAGCTCGGTTTGCTTCCACCGCAAAACATGAAAGGTTGAACCCGGGCCGCACCCACTCTCGACCGCTCATCCGCCGCGCACGTTCCACCGGCGGATGGAACATCCACATCCACAAACGCCGCTACCTGGATTGGCTCGACCTGTCTTTACCGGGCATGCCGCAAGAGACACTGTACATTCTGATCCAACCATTACCGTTATGTACGATGTACATAACGGTAATGGACAACGTACACCTAGAGCCCGCTCGCACTGTCTGTAGATGAACGCGTCACAAGGAGACTTCATGGTAAAAGTTGTTTTGGTAACGGGAGCAAATAAAGGCATCGGCTTCGAAGTGTCCCGCGAGTTGGGACGCGCGGGCTTCACGGTGCTGCTGGGAGCGCGAGACACAGCACGAGGTGAACAGGCTGCCGCCAAACTGCGGGGTGAGGGTTTTGATGTTCGCTTCGTCACGGCGGACTTGAATGATGCGGCCGAGAGTGGTGCGGCACTCGCCAAGCAGATTGGCGAGGAGTTCGGGCATTTGGACGTGCTGGTGAACAACGCAGCTATCGCCGACCGGGAAGATGGACATGCCAGCAGCGTCAGCATCGAGACGCTGAGACGCACATTCGAGACGAACTTCTTTGGCACGGTAGCGTTTACCCAGCCGCTGCTGCCGTTGCTACGTGCGGCGGAAAGCGCACGCATCGTGAACGTCTCCAGCGGACTCGGTTCGCTTGCGATTAACGGCGATCCCGGTTCACCGTTTTACCATGCGAAAATCCTCGCCTATAACGCGTCGAAGGCAGCACTGAATATGTTCACTGTAGGTCTTGCCTACGACCTGCGCGATACCAGGATCAAGGTCAACTCCGCCTGTCCCGGGTACACCGCTACAGATTTGAACAACCATAGCGGCCCACAAACGGTGGAGGAAGGTGCGATCGCAATCGTGCGCCTGGCGCAATTATCCGAGGATGGTCCTACCGGCAGCTTTACGCATAAGGACGGTACCTATCCCTGGTAGTTCCAGATTTCGGTTAATGACCGTACAGGATATATGGCGGCTTCGTGCAATCAACACTGAAGCCGCCGTACCTTGCGTTTAGATCGGCAGAAGAAAGCCGGGCATCGTGCGATACAGGAGCCAGTGGGAGCGGCTGGAGACAAGCAGAATGACTGTGCCCGGCGAGCTTTGAACCGGCTGCTGCCAGAAGACAACGAGCTGCGCTGACGCCTGGGGATGCTCCCAGCCATATGCCGATGAAATCGACGAAACAGATGAGACCGAAGGTATAGAAGATGAGACCGACGGGATCGACGGAATCGAAGCCGGGGCGGCTACTGCTATGCGCAAAGCAGTGGAAACACGCACCCTGCGATGCCTGGGAAGCCGCGCCGGCTGCAGCTCGGCTGGTTCAGTTGAAAGCACCGGTGCGGGCGGCACAGCGACCTGCTTCCTGGCGAATGTCGGCAGCGTTTCTACGGAATCGAAGCTGACCAGCGCAGGTATGGCATGCAGCTGGGCTGTCAGCACTGCCAGTGCACCCCCGGCTGCCAAAGTAAGCAGCGCCGAGCCGCGAGCGCGCTTGCCTTCGCTGGACGGGGCAAGGATGTGAGCAATGCGCCGGGCCAGCTGCGAGCGCCGCCCCAGCAGCCCGGGGGCCAGCATGTGACCCTTGTAAGTCTGGGCGCACTCTGCCACGCGCAGCAGGCAGGCGGCATACGCTTTTGGCGCGGGCGAGCAGGCAAGCACCGCATCATCGCAGGCAAGCTCGCGCGCCGCAGCCAGTCGACGATCCATGTAGAGCAGTGCCGGACTCAGCGGCAGCAAACAACGCAATATACGCACCGCGATGTTGGCCTGGTAGTCGCGTCGCCTGGCATGGGCCAGCTCATGTAGCAGTACCTGCTCCAGCTGTTGCGCGGAAAGCGTCTGGGGCAGGTGCGCAGGCAGCAGGATGGCCGGCCGCAGGAAGCCTGTTGTGACCGGTGCGGAAATGCAGGGGGACAGCAGCAAGCGCGCCTGTGGAAAGCTTGCAGCAAGCTCCTCGGAAGCAGGCTGGGCACCGCGCAGCAGCCGCACTACGGCCAATGTACCGGTGGCAAAGCGAATCGAGGCACACATGCAGGCCAGCATCCAGGCAAGCACGATAGCCGTACTCCAGCCATGCGAAATAAGAAAGGGAGTTCCGCCGGCGGTTGCCACTGTCGCCTGTGCTGCGCCGGTGGTATGCACGGCCAGCTTGAACGGAGAAAGGGAGAGAAAGGGAAGCGCAACACCGGCAGCAATGCCACCGGTCCATAACCGGCATTGTTGAGGTGCCGACAGCCGAGGTGCTATGCGCAGCAGCAAGGCCAGAAACAGTGCAATGGCGGCGCTTTGCCAGGCATTTGCCAGTAGCGCGGCGGCCAGGGCATCGCGCTCGCCGATCCAGGTAGAGGGGCACGCTTCGATCCATGCCGTGGCCGGTATCATTTTGCCTCGGCAATCTGGTGTTTCAGCCGTTCCAGCTCTTCATTTGTCAGACTCTCATCACCGAGCAAGGAGAGCAGCAATTGCTCGCGCGAATTGTTAAAGAAGCGAGCGAGGATGTGGCGTATGGCAGAGCTTGAAGCCTCACCCTCAGCCACCACAGGCGTGTACAGAAACGCCCGGCCCTGCTTGCGGTGCGTGACGTAGCCCTTGGTTTCAAGGATGCGCACCGTGGTAAGCACGGATGTGTAAGCGAGTTTGGCTTTGGCCGGTAGTGCAGCCGCCAGATCGCCCACGGAAGACTCACCCAGCTTCCAGAGCAGCTTCATCAAGCGGTGCTCTGCTTCGGTCAATGTTGCTGAGGCCTTTGGTGGCATCGGCTTCCTCCTGTTCCAAAATAAGCAGGAGAGAGCCCCATTGTCAACTAGAGGTTTAGTTGCATAGTTTAATAAAGAACACTCCGTAAACCTGGAACTCTGTAATCTGCATGGCCGAGGGCAAGTTGTGCCGCGCGGCCATGCTGGGTAAACAGCTCTTGCAGGCAGCGGTTAGTTAATACCTGTCGGGGTCGTCGGTGCAAAGACAGCAAACTCGTTTGCAGTGGCGACCTGGGTACCTGCATTGAAAATCTGCTGGCCGGCTGCCTGGTTGATAAGCGAGACAAAATAGGGTGCCAGGCCAAGGCTCATCATGGGCAGCGTCAGGGTGCCGTTCTGCACTTGCAGGGGCAGGGTCAGGTGGGGGTCCATGTTAACTACGAAGATCGTTTGCCGGCTGAGAAAGGTGCCGTTGACGGTAAAAATTCCGGAGACGGTCGCTGTAGTCGGTGTGGAAATCTGAAATGCAAGGTCCTGGATGGCGATTGTCTGCCCGTTCACAACAACCTGGTACCCACCCGCGAACACAACTTCGCCCAGAGCGGTGTTCAGGTCAAGCACACCTTCAATCCCGGTAAAGGTATCTACGCCATTCTGAAGCGGCTGCAACGTGGTGAGATCCGAAATCACCACTCCCTGTGCGGCAAGGGCCTGGTTAAAGGCCGGGGTAAACGTGACACTGGTGCGTCCGTAAGCAATCGTGCGAGTCTGGGCGTGGAGAGCAGCTGGGGCAAGCATAAGCAGTGCTGCTGCGGTAAGTCCGGCGAAAAGCGATTTCATAGTGACTCCTGAATGATGAGGTTTTCCAAAAGCCCTGCCGAAGATGTTCTGTGCTTTGGACAGGGCATTACGGAAAATCTGGTAGCTCAGATGCAGCATGACTTGAGTATGGTGAGAACGTCGGATGAATTTAATTCAGAGTTATTCAGAATCAATGTATGTAAATACAAGTAATATTTTCGGGTAAAATACCCTGATTTAAATAAAGCGTCGATTCAATTGTAGTGGCCGCTGAACTTTGCAGCATATGTCAGCGTGCTGCTGCTTCTTTCCTTAGCCTGGCGCGAAGCTGATGCAGTGATGCCTGCGACACGTAGCGGCCGTCGGCAACCACGCCCACGATCTTCCGCGTGTTGCCGATATCATCCAGTGGGTTGGCCGCAAGCAGAACCAGATCGGCGATGCCGCCTGTATGAACACTGCCGAAGTCATCAAGCTTGCCGAGGAAGCGTGCCGGGTTCAGCGTGGCTGTCTGCAGGGCTTCCAGCGGGGTGAATCCCGCGGCGACAAAGCGCTGCAGCTCCCCGTGCAAACTGATGCCGGGGATAAGATCCACACCGGCTGGCGTGTCGGTCCCGGCCAGGAACGGCACACCTGCGGCATGAAGTTTGCGCACGATTTCAAGCTCATGGTCGACAAACTTCTCGCGTACTGCGAGCGGGTCCACATCGAGCGACTTGAGAATGGCCTTCTGCGCTGCGGGCCACTGCTCTGTGACCCACTTGCGGCCTGCGTAGGCAAGGTCCGGGTCCTGCGTGTAGTCGATGCTGTCGACCAGCCACTGGCCGCGCTCCCAGAACAACGTGGGGCACTGCCACACCCCCTTCTGCGCAAGCAGCCGGATGATTGCTGCCTCGCGCTGCGGGTCATAGCTGGCCAGGAACATGCCGGGCGTTTTAGTGCCGGTCAGGTACCTGGTTTCATCAGGCGAGCTGGCCTCGAAGATGCCGATCAGGTGCTCAAACGTCCCCTGGCCCGCGCCTATTGCCTCGCTCGCACGAATTGCATCCGGCACATGGCCCACAAAGGAGATGCCGCGCTTTTTCGCTTCCTCGGCGATGGCGAAGTACGCCTCGCGCGGCACGCCGGACTGCACCTTGATGAAGTCCACGCCGCTGTGCTGCAAGGTATCGACGGCATCACGCCCCTGGGCAGGGGTGGCAATGGGCAGGGCTGCGGCGTAGTGCGTTTTCGGCCCGTCCAGCATGGGCCCGGCCACCACCATGCGCGGGCCCAGCAGCCTGTGGGCTGCAATGTCGGCGCGCGCCTGCAGCACGGCTCCCAGCTCACTGCCCATGTCGCGGATGCCGGTAACGCCGTTGGCTATAAACAGCGGCAGGATCAGCGCCGTGCCGTCCCCGGCGGTGCGGCCGAAAAAGACATGAGTGTGCATGTCCCACAGGCCGGGGATCAGGTACCGGCCATGTGCATTGACCACCGTTCCTGTTTGCGGAGCTGCCTGTATCGACGGTGCTTTCGAAGGGGTAATGCTTGCAATACGGTTGCCCTGGATGGTGACCGTGACATCGGGCTGGGTGCCGCCGTGGATCGTATCGATAACGGTCGCGTGCGTGATGGTGAGCGTTTGCGCGACGGCGCTCGTACCGAGGCAGGCGGCAGCCAGGAGCAGTGCAGGGAGGCGATTCACAAAGCGATGGTACCTGCTTGTAAGCAGGCTTGAACTTTGCCGAGGATCGCAGAAGGCATCAGGGGAACGATGTAATTCGCGGATTGTCACGCATTTTTGGAACCGCCGCAGCGCCGCTATCATCGACGACATGGGTAATCTCGCCCAGGTTGTCCAAAGCCACCGTAATCATGTCGTGGAAACGCACCGAGGGATTGTTAGGTGCTTCAATCGCTCGCGTAAGCACAACATCGGGATGGCGAAAGACGCTATACGCGCCAAGGCCCCAGGCTTCATGGCTTGTAACACCGTCGGCAACCTTGTAACTGGCCCAGCCGTTTGTGTCGGGGCCGCTTCGCCAGCCGGCCTGGTTCGGTGGGTCATAGGGTATTTCTGATTGGTAGAAGTAGGTGCGGCCTCCGTTGCCGTTCCATACGACTTGGTACTGCTGGTGATGCTCGACGAAGAGCCCGTAGATGGTGACGTTGTCTCCGTTCACGGTGAGCCCGTTCGCGCTAGGATTGCCGGTCCAGCCCACGCCTGTGCCATGGTCGGCACGCCAAATCCAGGTGTGATCCACAATTGTGTCGTTGCTGTCGATCATCAGGTTCCCGACAGTCTTCCCGATCCCTGCGCCGCCGACCCGGAAAAAGACATCATGCAGAGAAATGGGATCAGCAGTGTGGGAAACGTGGCTGTTTGCCGAACCCACCTGCAGCAGCACTGGCGACTGCCGTTCCCCGGCATCAAAGAGCAGCCCTGAGACTGTGACGCCGTCCACATCGGCAACCTCCATGGCAGCGGTACCGGCGGTGGGGTGCAGCGTGGCAAAGCCCAGGCCCATCACGATCGCGTCCTTGCGCGTGACGCGAATCGGCTCGCTCAGATCGTAGGTGCCCGGCGTCAGCAGCAGGTCTTTGCCCGCCGCAAGCTGACGGTTGATGGCAGCCGCTGTGTCCCTGCCCGGTTGCGCGATGAAGAAGTGGTGGAGGCTTACGGAGCGCCCCGGTGTGCTGCCGCCGTGCCAGCTTACGCCGCGTGTGTTGTGGGCGAGCGCCGGAACGATCACGCTGTAGCTTCCGTGGCCGTCAGCGATAAGAAACGGCTTTTCGCGGATCACAGGGGCAACGTCAACCGTTGTGTACGCAGGCTTGGGCCAGGTACCTGCGGGGGCGTTGACCGCGCCGATAAAGACCATATTCCAGTTGGACCCGGTCCAGCTCTTCCACTCCACATTACGAGAAATCCATTGCTGCTGTGTGCCGGAGTCTACGGTGCCGTCCACGGCTGTGTCCGACATCCATCCGCCGCTGGCCCAGCCGTGGTTCTGATTCAGCACCATGCTGCCCAGCACGTGCATGCGCCGGAACGCCACCGCCTGCGACACGGCCCAGCGCATGGGCGTGACGGTCGGCGTGACGGAAAAGCCCTCGGCGGCCCGCCAGAACGTACAGGTGGCATTGTCATTCGGCAGCGACGCGTCAGCATGGACGTTGCCGGTAATGTGCACGGCGTCGGGGCCGGCTCCCAGGCCAAGCACCTGCGTGTAGAAGCCGACCGGCACGTCAAGCTTGTACTCGCCCGGCAGGAACAGGAAAGCATAGCGCCCCTGGCCGAACTCGCTGTGTTGCTGCTCGGCGTAAACGGTATCGATCTGCGATTGCATCCGGCTCGCAGGCATCGCGGAACTGTAGACGTATACATGCGGTCCGAAAGGATTCGGAGGCACTTGCGCCAGAGCGGAGGCGCCTTGTCCGCTAGCCGCTGAAAACCCCGCACAAACGAACACTGCACCTGACCAAAACTTGAGCACGAAGAATCTCCAGGCGGCTGTATGCCGGAACGCACATTGCCGCAGACAGATCAATATAGCAACCCGACGTAGGGTTCAGCCATACACCGCTCGCGTTTGCCTGTGGCCGGTGCCATCCGCTGCTGCCCTCGCGCAGGCTCCGGCAGTGACCGACTCCTATCCTCAAGCACGCCACGGGTATCGACCTTTTCTATGCGCCGTATAAGTACAAGATGATGTCCTTGATTTCATAAATCCAACTCCGCATAATTCATCTCACATCGCGCGCAGTTGTTGGTCCTCCTCCCGGTTTCAACATTGCATGTACCCGGTGGTGTAAATGCCGGGCCATTTTCAAAAAGGCTCGCATAGGACGAGTTCACTTTGTTTCCCTTGTCGGTCGGGCCTGCATTCTAGGCACGCAATCGTCCTCTCTCGTTTCGCAAACAATTGATCGGAGCCCCATATACATGCGTTGTTCGCGCCTTGTCTTCCCCGTGCTTGCTCTTTCCATGGTTCCAATCAGCTTGGCCCAGACTGCAACTACGGCACTAAGCGGTGTGGTGACAGACCCTAGCGGGGCCATTCTGGGCGGTGTCGATGTGCAGCTTACAGAGGGCTCCATCGGGTTTTCGCAGGTGCACCGGACAAATGCTTCCGGCGAGTACAGCTTTCAGCAAATCCCGCCCGGCAATTACGAAATCAGGATCAGTGCGCCCGGCTTTGAAACCAAGGTGACCCAAGCCATGCTGCTGGTAAACCAGCCAGGCGCGGTGAATATCGCCATGGCTGTCGGCGGTCAAAGCACGATTATCGAAGTGGTCGCGCAGGCGAATGCGATCAATGTGACCGACGCAACGCTTGGCAACGCGTTCAACACCGCGCAAGTCGAAAACCTGCCGTACCTGGCGAATAATGTGACGTACCTGCTCTCGTTGCAGCCGGGCGTACTGGCGCTTGACAGCGGCGCGCAAAGCGGCGGCCTGAACACGGATACGCGCACCGGCATTGTGAACGGCGCGCGCCAGGACCAGAGCAATCTCACGCTTGACGGCGTGGATAACAACGATCAGATCTTCGGCTATGCCTTCAACGGCGCGCTGCGTTCTACCCGCGATTCAGTCGATGAGTTTCGCGTTACGACGACGAACGCCAATGCCGATGCAGGACGATCTTCGGGCGCACAGGTTTCACTTGTAACCAAAAGCGGCACTAACACGGTGCACGGCAGTGCCTATGAGTATTACCGCGACCCTGCGACAACCTCGAACAACTGGTTCATCAAGCAAGGGCAGTTGAACTCAGGCCAGCCAAACGTAGCGGCTAAAGTTTTGCAGCATACCTACGGTGCGTCGCTTGGCTTCCCGATCAAAAAGGACAAGCTTTATTTCTTTGGAGCCTATGAGGGCTTCAAGCAGGCAAGCGATATTCCGGTAGGTGAAGTTGTGCCGTCAACGCTGGGCGGAGGAGGCTTGATAACCGGCAACGTGACGTATGAGGCGTGCCCGACGTCGGCATCTTGTAAGAACGGAACTACGTTAAAAACGCTTACTCCAACGGACATCGCGCAATTGGATGGGCGAAAATCGGATGCTAACTGCGCAACCGGAAACTGCTACGCCCCGGCTACCGACCCCGCTTCCATCGCTTACTTCAAGCAGTTTCCGCTTGCCAATGCGCCGGGCGGGGACGGTTACAACACGGGCAGCTTTAACTTCACGTCTCCGGCACCCATCAACCAGATCACGAATATCGCGCGGGTGGATTACAACCTCAACTCGAAACAGACACTGTTTGTACGCGGCAACCTGCAAAGCGATAACCTGGCAACAGCCCTACAGTTCCCCGGACTGCCTGCGGCGTCCGAGATTTTCGGCAATAACAAGGGCATCGCGGTAGGTCATGTCTGGTCCATTAACGACCATGTGACCAATGACATTCGTTACGGCTTAACTCGGCTCGGCAGCGCCACACGCGGCACGGGCAGCCAGCCGTATACCAACTTTCTTGTCTTCAATCCGCTGACCGCAACCACTACGTCAAACATTTACGCCATCACTACCAACAATGTCGCCGATGATTTCAGTTACACCAAGGGCAGGCACACGATCCAGGCCGGTACCAACCTGTACTTCTTGTCGAACGGCCAGTACTTCGACGCGCCAGAAATTCCGGTAGCAAATGTCAGTCCTAACCTGCTGGCAACCGCGGCCATCGCAAACCAGGGCGGGAGCCTGGACCCGGGCGCGTTTCACTGTGCTGATTGCGCCACCGTGTCGAGTTCCGGTTCCGATAACTACAACAGCGCGATCATCGCCAACGTGGGCGCGCTTGAAACCGCTACGTCCGGGACCGAGTTCAAGGTGCAGAATAACGCCCTGGTGCCGCTCGGTGCAGGTGTTATCCCCACGCACACCTTCCGCAATATCGAGCAGGAATACTACATCCAGGACCAGTGGAAAGCCACGCCGCAGCTTACATTGACCTACGGCATCCGCTACGTGTACCTGGGTGTGCCGTACGAAAAAGACGGCCAGCAGATTGCTCCCACGATTCCGTTAAATACCTTTCTTGCAAACCGTGCCGGCGCTGCTGCTACCGGCCAGGCTTACACCGCACCGATTTCTTTTCGAGCCTCCGGGTCGGCGAATGGCCAGCCGAACTTTTGGACGCCGCAGAAACTTAACTTCGCTCCGCGTCTGGCATTTGCCTATGCCACTAAGGACAATAAGACATCGGTTCGCGGCGGGTTTGCCATGGCATACGACCACTTCGGCGCGGGTGTTATTGATTCCTACCAATCAAATACGCAGTCGTTGTTCTCGCTGTCCCAAACTAACCTTGCAACCTTCACGGATATCAATTCCAATCCGCGCTTCACCGGTTTCCGCGATGTACCTGCGGTGTCAGGCAATGGGGGTTCGGCGCTGCCCTACACGCCCGCCGACAGTGCATTTACTTTCGATTACAGCATCAACGATCAGCAGAAAACACCGTATGCGGAAACTTTCAACCTGACGGTTCAGCATCAGCTGCCGCATAACCTGGACCTTACAGCTTCGTATGTCGGACGCCTGGGGCGGCACCTTATTCAGAACGTGGATGTTGCGGCACCTACCAACTTTGTGGATGGAGGAAGCGGCCAGACGTATTTTCAAGCTGCGACAAACTACGACAAGATGGTGGACGCCGGTGTGGACCCGTCGACCGTTCCCGACTCCGGTTACTTCCACAATGTATTTCCCAATTTTACCTTCGGCGGCTACCGGGGTGCACAGGCATACTATGCGTACTTTGCTGCGAATCGCGGCAATGAAACGAATGCATTGTTTGCCGCTGACACGGACCCGACCGCTTCCGCAGGCGGACAGAGTTTCCGCTTCTTCTTTCCGCAAACGTCCTCCATTTACGTGCAGTCCACTACAGGCGTCAGCAGTTACAACGCCTTGCAGTTATCGCTGCACCAGGCTTTGCGGCACGGCCTGGACTACGGCCTGAACTACACCTATGCCAAGTCGCTTGATGAAGGTTCCGCGCCGGAGCGGGACGGGATTGCGGGGAGCGTGGTCGTTAACACGTTTTCACCGCACCAGCTGTATGCCGACTCGGACTTCGACGTGCGCCATAACATCACCGCGTATTACACGGCACCCTTCCCCTTCGGCAAGGGGCAGCAGTTCCTGAACAAGGGCGGACTGGTGGACCTGCTTGTAGGCGGCTTTCAGTTGAACGGTGAAGTCCACTACAGCACGGGCTTTCCATACAGTGCTGTTGCCAATGGAAACTGGGGTACCAACTTCGCTTTCAACAGCAACCTGGTGCAGACCGGGCCGATCCCGACCGGGGGCCATCACTACGATCCGGTCAAGCAGCAGGAGACTTCGCTTAAAGGCATCACTTCGGCCCAGGCGCTTGCCAACCTGCGCTTTGCCTACGTGGGCGAGAGCGGCCAGCGCAACAACTTCCGCTCCGATGGCTACTTTTCTGTCGATGACGGGCTGGCAAAGTCCTTCCATACCTTCCGCGAGCAGCAGTTGCGGTTGTCTGTGGAGGCTTTTAACGTACTCAACACAAACCGGTTTGCAAGCGTGCAGACAAGCGGTGTGAACAGCAACTTCGGAACGTATCTGAACAGCACCAGTGCGTTTCAGAATGGGGCTGTGCAGAGCGGTACCAACTCACTGCTGCTGCAGCCTCGGCAGATGCAGTTCTCCGGCAAGTACACGTTTTAGGGGTGGCGAGGGAAAAGCAGATCCTTCGCTGCGCTCAGGATGACCCCTTTGTAGGTGGGAAAGTAGAGTCGGTGCTGTGCTCAGAATGACCCCTTTGTGTGTAAGAGAGTGGAGTCGGTGCTCACACCGAGGATGATCCCTTTATATGTGGGAAAGTAGGAGCGGTGCTGCGCTTAGGGTGATCATCATATTTGGAAAGGCAGATTTGTTGAGTTCGGGTTAAATCTCATATGCGAAAAGGCAGATTTATTGCCGCGCTCAGCGTGACGCTCCTGGGCGGGGGAAATTATCTCTAAATCTGCTGTGCCAGGTAGCTGCGCCATCCACCGAAGTGTGTAATCTCCTGCGCGCCTGCGAGGGCAAACGGCTCGCATAGGAAACCCTTCACCATCTGCCCGTTCTCAAGCCGGATGGTGCCGATGGAGAGCGGCGGCGGAACCAGCGCGAGGAAACTGCCGACGCTTTCAATGGGCATATCCCATACTTCGACCTCAATACCGGGTCCTTCAAAGCCCGGCTCATACACGAGGCCGGGCTTCGGGGGAGTGGTGTTAGCCAAGGCGTAGAGGCGGTACTCGCGCGTGGTGCGGCTGCTTTCAAGCAGGGTGCCGCCGCGCTCGGTGAGTTGGGAGTTGAGCGGCTGACCGCGCAGGTGGGCTCCTACGACAACTATCGGCAGGTGCGTCACAGTAGATGCCTTTGAAACAAAGGCCGGGGCATGGGCAAGCAGATGATGGGAATTGGAAATCCTTTCGTTGAGAGCGCGATGGAGGTAGTCGCCTAGCTGCAGCAGGGCGAAATCGGTGGCTGCCGGTGCAATGAAAGAGGCTCCAAACGGCAGGCCGCCGGGCATGGTACCTGCCGGTATGGCAATCGCTGCCAGGTCAAGCAGGTTGACGAAGTTGGTGTAGTAGCCGAGCCGTGCGTTGCGCTCGATAGGCGATTGCTGTACCTCGGCAATCGTATAGGTTCGAGGCACCGTGGGCAGCAGCAGAACATCGACATTTGACCATACAGCGGACGTGATGCGCCGCAATTCTTCTAACCGGTACGCGGCTTTGAAAGCATCGACAGCAGTGTAGCGGTCCGCGCCGGAGACGATCTGCCGGACGGTCGGGTCCATGGCATTGCCGTGTTGCTGAACAAACTCCTGAAGGCAGGCCAGTCGCTCGGCAACCCATGGGCCGGAGTACAGCAGGTCCCCTGCGGCGCGGAACGGCTGAAGGTCAAAGCGGAGGAGCTTGCCGCCCAGGGCCTCCGTTGCGGCGACTGCTTGCCTGTAGGCGGACTCCGATTCCGTGTCGCCGAAAAACTCCAGCTGATGTTGATGCGGAACGCCGAAGCGAAAGCCGTGGCTAGTGCCGAAATCGTAAGTTGTGAGGGCGAGATCGCGCGAGTACGGGTCGCTGTGGTCATAGCCGCGCGCCACGTCAAATACCAGCGCGGCATCGGCACACGTCCCGGCGAATATGGAGACGCAATCGAGCGTGCGGCATGCGGGTACGACGCCGGTGGTGCTGAGGAGCCCGGGAGTCGGCTTGAAGCCCACGATGCCGTTGAGCGCGGCAGGCACACGGCCTGAGCCTGCGGTGTCAGTGCCGAGCGCGAAGCTGACCAGCCCCCTGGCCACTGCCACAGCAGAGCCGGAACTGGAACCTCCTGAGATGTATTTATCGTCAAAAACGCTTGAGCAGACGCCGTAGGGCGAGCGCGTGCCCACGAGCCCGGTAGCGAACTGGTCAAGGTTGGTTTTGCCGATCAGGATCGCGCCCGCTTCGAGCAAGGCGTCCACGACCGGGGCACTCCTTTGCGGCGTATAGGCGAAGGTAGGGCAGCCAGCGGTGGTCGGCATGCCTGCTACGTCGATGTTGTCCTTGACCGCAAATGGGATACCGAACAGTGGGTACTTGCCGGTTCCCTGGGCAACAGCGGCCTCAAGGGCGTTTGCGCGTGCCAGTGCTTCCGTGCGGGGCACAAGCGCGATCCACACGGGGGCCGAACCTTCGGCTTCTATGCGGCTGTAGAGCTGCTCAAGCAATGCGGACGGCGTGAGCTGCTGTTCGCGGTACTGTGCTTGCAGGGCGGCAATGTTCATGGCTCTCCTCAATCCAGGCGGATGATCGCAAGCTGCTGGCCTGCGTTGACCAGGGCTCCCGGCTTTGCAAGGACGGCCTCGATGGTGCCGCTGACAGGTGCCGCTACTACGAGCTCGGTTTTCATGGCATCGAGCACCACGATCTTGTCGCCTTCCCGCACCCTTTGGCCTGCTGCAACAGAGACCTGGAAGATGCTGGCGGTAGTCGGTGCCACCACGGCTTCGCAGCCCTCGGGAATCACTGCCGCAGTGCCTTCTCCATCGGGCGCGGGTTCTTCGTTGAGGATAGGTGGAAGCAGCTTCCAGCGTTCACGCTCAGCGTTGAAGGCTTCCTTTTGCAACTTGCGAAAGCTTTCCGTTTCATCGCGTATGGAGTCGAGAAACGTTTCATACGCGTTCAGGCTGAACTCTGTCTGCTCAATACGAATGTCGTACTTGCCATGCGGGAAGGCCGCGCGCGCCTTCAGCAGTTCTTCGCCCGAAACAGGGAAGAAGCGAAGCTGGTCGAAGAAGCGCAGCGACCATGGATGCCCAGGCTCGAAAACAGGGGTTGTTTTGTAGGTGTTCCAGACTTGGATGGTGCGTCCGACGAGCTGGTAGCCGCCCGGACCTTCCATGCCGTAGATACACAGGTACGCGCCGCCGATGCCGACCGCGTTTTCAGGCGTCCAGGTGCGTGCCGGGTTGTACTTGGTTGTAACGAGGCGGTGGCGCGGATCGAGCGGCGTAGCTAGCGGCGCGCCGAGGTACACGTCACCCAACCCGAGCACAAGGTAGCTTGCGTCGAACACGGTGCGATATACATCGTCGACTGAATTGAGCCCGTTGATGCGGCGGATGAACTCGATATTGCTGGGGCACCATGGCGCGTCGGGGCGCACGGCCTGCATGTATTTTGCTTGTGCGAGTTTGGCCGCCGGGTCATCCCAGGAGAGGGGCAGGTACACCGTTCGTGAGGGCACGGTGATGTTCGACAGATCGGGCAGGTCGCGTTCCAGGGCCGCCAAGGCTTCCAGCAGCTCTTCGCGCGGCAGCTTGCGGTTGTCATAGTGCACATGGAGTGAGCGCACGCCGGGAGTGATGTCGAGGATGCCGCGCAAATTGGCCGCTCGTAGCGCGGTTTCAAGCAGGTGCACCCGGAAACGCAGCGTGAGATCGAGCACGTTTTCGCCGAGCTCGACGAGCAGGTACTTGTCGCCGTCGGCACGGTAGGTGACGGATGGGCGGCGCTCGTCGCGGCGGATGATGGCGGGCTCCTGCCCCCATGCCTGCTCTGACGCGGGCGGCAGCAGCGGCAGGGGCGTTGCCAGGTCCTCAAGAAAGGCTTCCTGTTGCCGCTCAAGAGCTTCTGCGTCGGCGAGTGTGAGGCGCTGAAAGCGCACCAGGTCACCGGCCTTGAGCTGGCCGAGCTTCCACAATTCGGCCTGCACCACTACCGCCGGGCACACAAAACCGCCCAGGCTGGGGCCGTCGGGACCGAGCAAAATAGGCATGTCGCCGGTGAAGTCGATAGCGCCTACTGCGTATGCATTGTCATGGATATTTGACGGGTGCAGCCCTGCCTCACCTCCGTCAGGTCGCGCCCAGGTGGGCTTGGGGCCGACGAGTCGCACGCCGGTGCGGTCGCTTTGGTAGTGGACCTTCCAGTCGGTTGAGAACAGCATTTCGATATCGTCTTCGGTAAAGAAGTCGGGTGCTGTATGCGGGCCGAAGAGCACTCCGAGGTGCCAGTGCTTGCCGTAGACCGGCGTAGCGGCTTGGCCAAGCGAGAGCGCCGGGGCGGGGCTGCTTACCGGAAGGCTGCTTACCGAAAGAAAGTGCAAGACGTCACCGGCTGTTAGAGCGCGTCCGGCATGGCCGCCGAAGCCTCCCAGCATGAACGTGCCGCGGCTGCCGAGATACTGGGGTACGTCGAGGCCGCCCCGGATTGCCAGGTACGCCCGCGCGCCGCCGCCGCGTACCGAGCCAAGCTTGAGAACGCTGCCGGCCCGGACCGCGACTGCCTGCCAACGGGCTATCGGCTGGGCACTCGATTTCGCGCCGGGGTCCGTGCCGGGTTCCGTACCGATGAGCTGCGCATCCATATCCGCGCCGGTGATGGCGATGACTGTGTCCGAGTGGAAGCGGATGCGTCCGCCGATGGTGGTCATCTCAATTGCCGCCACGTCTGCCGGATTGCCGACCAGCCGGTTAGCGATGCGGAAGGCGAGCGGGTCCATGGGACCTGAAGGCGGCACGCCCACATGCCAATAGCCGATGCGGCCCGGGTAGTCTTGCACAGTCATTTGCGGGCCGCTTTCGAGGATTTCAAGCGCGGAACGGTGAAAGGAGAAGCTGCCGAGATAGGCGGTGGTGATGGTGCCTTCGACAAATTCCGGCGCATGCGTAACGGCACGCAGGTAGGCTAGGTTTGTTTCCGTACCGTAAAGTTCAGTTGCAGCAAGCGCATCCTGCATCCTGCAAACGGCCTCGGCCCGGTCTTTGCCGGTCACGATGATTTTTGCGATCATCGGATCGTAA
This sequence comes from uncultured Acidobacteriaceae bacterium, assembly GCA_964236655.1. Taxonomy (GTDB): domain Bacteria; phylum Acidobacteriota; class Terriglobia; order Terriglobales; family Acidobacteriaceae; genus EB88. Next base: position 21,341 of record CAXSFX010000016.1, read on the forward strand.
AACGGCGTGACCCGGCTGCCGGACTCAACCCAGGTTTCGATCCTGACTTCACTTCCGGCGAGCCCTACGGGAAAGCGCACATGCGAGAGCAGGCCGGGGGTGGGCTGGAAGTTTTTCGCCGGGTCTTCCGCGTAGATACGGGCTTCTATCGACGCACCTTGAGGTGCAGGGGCGACCAGCGGCGGCAGCTCCCCGGCAGCCTCAAGGATCATCCATTCCACCAGGTCGATGCCGGTGACCTGCTCGGTGACGCCATGCTCAACCTGCAGGCGGGTGTTGACCTCAAGGAAGTAGAACTCGCTCGTATCTTCGTCGTAGATGAACTCGACAGTCCCGGCGTTGGCATAGTTGACGGACTTGCCCAGCAGCACAGCGGCTTCAAGCATGGCGTTACGAGTGGCTGGGGCGAGACCTGGAGCGGGTGTTTCTTCGAGCACTTTCTGATGGCGGCGCTGCGCGGAGCAGTCACGCTCGCCGAGCGCGATAACCTCGCCTTTGCCGTCGCCGAATAGCTGCACTTCAATATGCCGGGCACGGGCGACAAATTTTTCAAGGTAGAGCCCGCTGTTGCCGAAGTTGCTTTGGCTTAGCCGCAGGGCGGGCTCCCAGGCCTGCTCAAGGTCTTGCGCTGCGTGGCACATACGCATGCCGATGCCGCCGCCGCCGCCGGAGCTCTTGAGCATGACCGGGTAGCCCAGGGCAGCAGCGCCGGCAAGCGCCTCATCAAGCGTGGCCAGCACCCCGGTGCCCGGCAAAATGGGCACATGCGACTGCTCGGCAAGTGCGCGCGCCGTGTGCTTGAGCGCGAACGCCTCCACATGCTCGGGCCTTGGACCGATGAAGCGGATACCGCTTGCTTCGCATGCGCGTGCAAACTCGACATTCTCACTCAGAAAGCCGTAGCCGGGGTGGATTGCATCGGCACCCGTTTGCCGCGCGGCTGCGAGTACCTTGTCGACTGCAAGATAGCTTTCGCTCGCGGGCGCGGGGCCCAGCAGTACAGCTTCGTCCGCTTCAAGCACGTGGGGCGCATGCGCGTCGGCTTCGGAGTACACGGCAACTGATGCGATGCCCATTGTGCGCAGTGTACGAAGGATGCGGCAGGCAATGGCTCCACGATTTGCGATAAGTACTTTAGAGAACATTGTTCTCCCAAATGAGAATTTGTACCGGTGTCGGGTTATACCCGTTGCAGGGATTGTTAAGCTGCGGGCAGTTACTGATTACCATGAGCGTGTCCATTTCGCTGCGTAATTCGACATACTTGCCCGGCTCGGAGATACCGTCTTCAAATGTGAGGGTGCCTTCAGGCGAAACCGGTACATTCATAAAGAAGTTGATGTTACTGGTCAGGTCGCGCTTTTCAAGCCCCCGACCCCAGGCGAGCGCGCCTTTTAGAAAGGTGTTGCGGCAGGCGTGCATGGGTCGCTTGTCCAGCGAGTAGCGCACCATGTTGCTTTCTGCCGAGCATGCGCCGCCGAAGGTGTCGTGGCGGCCGCAGGTGTCGGCAACAATGGTAAGGAGTGCATTGCCGGCGGTTGAAATCAATTCAGTGCCGGTGGTGAGATAGATATTACCCTGGTTGCGAACCGTATCCTGCGCGCTGTAGCGCTCGGCATAGTCGTGCGCATTGTAAAAGAGGGTGTCAACCGCTTGATTGCCTTCGAGGTCGATGATACGGATATACTGGCCGCGATGTATCTCGCGCAGAAATGGGTCCCCCGCTTTCACGGTTGCGCTGTAACTTGCCGTGGCCGGGTCGAGCTTGCTTGATGTTAATGGTCTTGCCAAAACTATCTCCTGATTTATGTGTGCGTGTAAGTGCTAAAGGAAGTACCGTTCTGTCAAGGTGTAGGCGCGGGCATTTTCAGGGTGCGAGGTAAAGCAAAAGTCATCCGCGGCAGGCTGGGGCACGCGGCTTAGAGTAAGCTCTACCGGCTTCGGCGCGTACACGGGGGAAGGGTCGAGCGGATGCTGACAGGTGTTCAGGATCACAAGCGTGTTCATTTCGGCGCGTAACTCAAGGAAACTGCCTGCGGACGAGTGGGCAGCTGTGAAGTCAAGCGCTCCATCCTCAGTGACCTGCACCTTGCTGAAGAAATTTACTGTTGCTTGCAGGTCTCGCGGGCCCAGGCCGTACTTTGCGAGCTCAATCAGGAAGCCGTCCTGCGCGTTGCGGTGCCATGCATTGCGATGTTCCTGGTAATCGGCAGCCCCGTACTTTTTCGCAACCAGGGCCGCATTGGAGCCGCCGCAAAGCGGGTCGTGCCAGCCGAGGGAGTCCTCTGTAATCGAGCAGAGAATGCGGCCCAAGTCCGACATCAGAACGTGGCCTGCGGTGAGCTTCGCTGTGTGTTGAGCCTTCAGCGTATCGGGCAGGTTGAAGCGTTCCGCAGGCAGCTCAAAGTTGAGGAAGTACGCGCCGACATTAGCGTTTCCTTCTATATCGACAATGCGAAGCGAGGTGCCGCGCTTGAGCACGTGCGACCAGGTAGCCCCGCCTGCGACCATCTCGTTCCACAGAATGGACGAGTTCATATAGTGATCTCCTTGGCCCGGTGAGGGGGCGTTGCGGTATGAATTTCGTGGAAGCCGGAGCATCATTTCAGCATGTCCGGGGCAAACCTCCAGATGTCCCCGGTCCGCAAATTTGTAAGCCACAGCGAGCCGTGACCCGCACGGATGCTGTCGCCGCCCGCGCCTGCCCATTGCGCGGTAACCTGATTTGTAACAGGGTCGATGCGCGTGATGGGAAAACCAAAAACTGTTGCCCACACCGTATCGAAACCAAAGGCGATCTCGCCGCCTTCTCCTGGAATGCCGGCCTCAATGTTTGCAACGCAGCGGCTTGTTTTTGTATCGATGCGCGAGACGGTTCCATCGCCCTGGTTCAGCGTCCACACCGATCCCCCGCCTGCCGTGAGAAAGCGCGGACCCTTGCCGACAGCAATCGTAGCAACAACCTTGTTTGTAGCGGGATCGATTTTCAATAAAGCATTGTGCTCGTGCGAGCTGACCCAGATAAACCCGTCGGCAAAGAGCGGGTTGGAGGAGCCGGAAGCAACCGGAATCATGGCCTCCACTGCGTTCGTGTTTCCGTTGACTCGCGTGAGCGCGCCGCCTGCACCTGCGCCTGTAACCAGCCAGACCGAGCCGGCACCGGCTGCAATGCCGCCTTCAGAGTCCGCCGGGCTTGCAGCGACCTTGGCAAGGATGCTGCCGCTGCCTGCGTCGGCACGCACCAGTGCGTGATCGCCGCAGCTCGGAATCCATAGACTGCCGAAAGCAAACAGCAGGCCCGAGCACGGCTTTGCCACAGAGATGGTTTTGCCGGTCTGGTTGGTTGAAGCTACCAGCTCGGTAATACCATTCGCGCCTGAGCTTGTGACCCACACTGAATTCGGCGTCACAGCCATCCAGTCCGGATGACCCTGCACGTGAAAGATCGCCTGCGGGTGAAGATCGCTCATCGTGTGTTTCACTTCACTACGCGACACACCCGGTTTGGTCGGCTCGCTCCCTTGCGTATGTGCGACAGCGCAAAAGTTACCGGCAAATAATGCAGCAAGGAACAGGGTGCGGTGGCGAATATCTATCTGCATGCATTCCTTGGTGAGAATGAAAACCCGGAGTAAAGCAGGTCAGTTATTTGTACTACGCAGGCGATGTATCGATCGCAGGCAAATGCAGGCTGTGGCGGAGCGATGTCGCGGGTCGGCGACATCGCTAACCGGCTTGTGTCTGTGAACGCCTTTGACAATCGAGAAAGTTCAGCACCTTAAAAGCATGCTGCAAATGACGTGTGCAGGGATTGCCAAGTAAAGTTATTTATGGCCGCTATAAGTAGATCTTGAGGCCGCGAGAATTTATCCCTGCTTCGTTTATCTTGAACCAGATGAAGGTTTCTTCGGCGTTGGCCCTGCGGGTCCCGAATATCGAAAGCAAGGGTTTCAAACCTCATCACGGCAATGTGCGCTGCTGCCGATTGTTTCTGTGTTCTGTCTATTTTTTAGTCTGCCTGATGACGCTCGGCTCCATGCCCGCCCAGGCAGCTGCTCCGCCGAAATTTGTCGTCGGCTGGTCTGTCTACGCCGGTTGGAACCCATATTCCTACATGGCGAAGTCCGGCATTTTGAAGAAATGGGCTGCTAAATACAACGTCGAGATTGAAGTGCGGCGGTTCGACTACGCAGCGTCGCTCGACGCATTCGTAGCTAAAAATCTAGACGCCTGCACGATGACCAACATGGAAGCGCTCGATCTGCCTGCCGCGTCCGGTGTGGACTCGACCGCCATCATCGTCGGCGATTACTCCAACGGCAACGATGCCATCCTGACCCGCGATGGGCTCAAGCTCAATGGGCTGGCGGGCAAGCGTGTGCTGCTGGTGCAGAAGACTGTGTCAGAGTACCTGCTGGAGCGGGCGATGGTGCTCAACGGTTTGGGCGACCAGCTTCCGAGGCTGAAGCTGGTCAACACGTCCGACTCGGATATTGTGGGCGCGTTTGCCAACAGCAGCTCAGGCCAAGCAGTGGTGACCTGGAAGCCGCTTGTTTCAGAAATCGTGCGGCAGGACAAGGGCGTCAGTGACATCTTCGACTCTTCCAAAATTCCGGGCGAAATTCTTGACTTGCTGGTCGTCCGTACTGAAGTGCTCAAACGGCCTGACGGCTCCGGTGAGCGCTTTGCCAAGGCCATTACCGGTGCGTGGTACGAGACGATGGCGCAGCTTACCGCCCCCGGCGCGGCGAGCGACAAGGCGATCAGCGGCAGTGCCGCGGCTTCAGACGATAGCCCGGCTTCGTACCGCGATCAGTTGAAGACGACCTTTCTCTTCGCCACACCGCAGGCGGCGACCGGCTATGCTGACAGCGCCAAGTTAAGAGAGCAGATGGACCTGGTGCGCCAGTTCTGCTTCCACCATGGACTGCTGGGCGAGCGCGCCAGCTCGGCTGACGATGTAGCCGTGCTGTACCCGGATGGAACCGTGCAGGGTAAGAAAGATCGCGTGCGGCTTCGTTTCTCGTCAACCTACATGCACATGGCCGGGCAGGGCGGCCTCTAGTGGCGGCGTCGGCCTTCCACCCCGGCAGGCTGCTGCGGGTGCAGGCGCGCCCGCGTGGGGGTGCCGTGCAACTGCTCTCGTGGCTGCTATTTCTTGGCGCAGTGGCGCTTTACATGCACTTTTCGGCGGCGCGCCACCGTGACAACCCGGAAGACCGCATCGCCCCTTCCGCGCACCAGCTCATGCAAGGCATACATGCCTCGGTACTGCAGCCCGCGGAGGAGGATGAGGCGCTACCGGACGGTGCCACGCGCTGGCAGCAGGTCCACGGCAGCATGCTGTGGAAGGATACGGCGGCCAGCTCGCGGCGCTTCGGCATCGCGTTGTTGCTCATGGTGCCTGCCATCCTGCTGGGACTCCATATGGGTGTGTTCCCATACTGCGGAGCAGTTTTCCATCGTTTTACGCTCTTTCTTGACAAGATTGTCGCGCTCTCGCTGTTGCCGATTTTGTTCCTGGTTTTCGGTATCGATGAGTGGTCCAAGATCATGCTGATGGTGATCGGCGTGGCACCGACGCTTGCGCTCGACACGTTCCAGATGGCGCGTGCCGTACCGCGTGAGCAGGTCGTCAAGGCGTTCACGCTCCAGAGCGGAAACCGCGATGTCGCGTACCGTGTCGTGCTGCCGCAAATCCTGCCGCAGATTATCGACAGTGTTCGGCTCAACCTCAAGCCGCTTGCGCTGTTTCTATTTGCCGGTGAAATGATCGCATCGACGGATGGGCTGGCATACCGTATTGCACTGATGCGGCGGCACATGGGCATGGATGTGATCCTGCCGTATGTGCTATGGATTGCACTGCTGCTGTTCCTGCTTGATACCGCGCTGCGCCTGGTGAACAGGAGGCTGCACCCATGGCTTTAACTGCACCGGCGCTTGGAAATCTCGATAATTTTGTTAACGCAGCAAGCCCCGCAGGCACCGATGCGACCACGAGTGGGGCCATTCGGTTGCGCGATATTTCGAAGACGTACCCGGACGTCGGCGGTGAGCGCCGGACTCATCGAATCGTGCTCTCGCAGATCAACCTCGACGTGGAACCGGGCGAGTTTGTGGTCATCCTCGGTGAAACCGGCTGCGGCAAAAGCACGTTGCTGCGCATCATCCTGGGTGAGGAGCAGCCCACAGGCGGAGCGGTCGAGGTGGGCGGCAAGCCGGTGCATGACATCGACGCGCGATGCGGGTATGTGCCGCAACGCTACTCGCTGTTTCCCAATTTGACGGCAATTGAGAACGTCATGTTCGGCCCCAAAACGGCGCGCTACCACTTGGGCGGTTTCATGCGGCCCAGCTACTACAGCTTTCGGCGCAAGCTGCGTGAGGAGGCCATGCAGCAACTGCTGCGCATGGGCCTCAAGCAGGCCGACGCGGGGAAGTACCCGCACCGCATGTCGGGCGGCATGCAGCAGCGCCTCGCCATTGCACAGGCGCTCATCATGCAGCCTTCCGTGCTGCTGCTTGATGAGGCCTTCAGCGCGCTTGATCCGTCCACGCGCATCTCGTTGCAGGAGCTGTTGCTGGGTGTTTGGCGTGAGGCAAAGCCGACCGTAGTGTTTGTTACGCACAATGTGGCAGAGGCCTTGTTTCTTGGTACGCGCCTCATTGTGCTCGCACCGTATGCGGATGAGATGGGCGCGGCAACCAACGTGATCGCCGATATGCCGGTACCGCGCTCGGAGCTGCCGTTTCTTGAGCGGCGGCACACGCCGGAGTTTATCGAGCAGCTTTCGTATGTCGAGCAGCTTTCTTACGGCATTCACCGGTCGCAATCGCAGTCAGATGCAGGGCAGCGGAAATAGAACCCAGGCAAGCAGAGCAAATTATGAAGGCACTTCCACTTTTAGCTACGGCTTCTCTTTCCATCTGCGGAATCGCGGTATTGGCGTCAAGCTCGCGCGCGCAGGACGCCGTGCCTGCGCCATCGTCGCCGGCGTACTACGAAACGCAGGTCAAGCCGATCCTTGCCGGAAGCTGCTACAAGTGCCATACCGAGAAGATGGCGGGCGGTCTGCGGCTGGACTCACGCGAGGCGATGCTCAAGGGCGGCGACTCCGGCCCCGTGATTGTGCCCGGCGACCCTGCGAAGAGCCTGCTGGTGGAAGCCGTGCACCAGAGCGGCGACTTGAAGATGCCGCCAAAGGGCAAGCTCGATGATGCGCAGATTGCTGTGATTGAGACGTGGATCAAGGCCGGGGCGGTGTGGTCCGGTACTGCGACTCCATCTGCCGCCGCTCCGTCTGCCGTCACTCCGTCCGTTCCAGCCGCAAGCGCATCCGCAGTTGTGCCCGCACCCATTGCCGAAACGCCAAAACCGGCAGCGGCAACCGTGGCGATTGCGGCTGCTGTGCACACCGGCCTTCAGCCGATGCAGGCGCAGGATAGCGAATTTTTCGAGAACAAAGTTCGGCCCATTCTGGCGAACAACTGCAACGAGTGCCATACGGAGGGAGCCGCAGCCGGGCTTCGTGTCGATTCGCGCGAGGCGTTGCTCAAGGGTGGGGATTCCGGCGCGGCGATTGTGCCCGGTGACCCTGCGAAAAGCCTGCTGATGGAAGCCGTGAACCAAACAGGCCACCTGAAGATGCCCAAGGGTAGCGCCAAGCTGAGCGACGCGGACCGCGCTACATTGGGGGAGTGGATCAAGATGGGCGCTCCATGGTCTGTTGCACCAGCCGTGGCGGCGCGCGCAGGCGGGGACACCTTGACGGCAGCGCAGCGGGATTTCTGGTCTTTTAAGCCGTTGCACATGCCGGATGAGCCAAAAATGTCTAGTACGTCCAAGGAAGACGCACATTGGGCAAAAACGCCGATTGACCGGTTCATATTGGCGAAACTGGAAGAGCAAGGGCTGAAACCCGCGGCAGCCGCCGATCGGCCCACTTTGATCCGCCGCGCCACTCTGGACCTGATCGGGCTGCCGCCTACGCCTGAAGAAGTTGCGGCGTTCGACAAGGACAAGAGCCCAAATGCTTATGCCAAGGTAGTCGATCGCCTGCTGGCCTCACCGCACTACGGCGAGCGCTGGGGCCGCCACTGGCTTGACGTAGCCCGCTACGCAGACGACGACGTGCGCGGCCTGGACCCGAAGGGCCGCGGCTACATGCAGTTTGAAGGTGCCTATGTGTACCGCGATTGGGTGATCAAGGCCGTCAACCAGGATGTGCCGTACGGGCAGTTCGTCCGCATGCAACTTGCTGGAGACTTTCTGGCCCAGGCTAAGCAGAATACTGCGGAAGCGGAAGCACGGCATGACGATCTGGCGGCTACCGCGTACATCGGTGACGGCCCATGGCTGTGGGACCAGGCGGAACCGGTGCAAGGCCGGGCAGATGAGCGCGCCGAGCGTGTCGATGCCGTCTCACGCGGGTTGATGGGCCTGACCGTCGGCTGCGCTCGCTGCCACAACCACAAGTACGATCCCATTCCGCAGAAGGATTACTACTCCATGGTGGGCCTGTTTGCCAGCTCCACTTACAAGGAGTATCCAACCGTCTCCGCGCCCGAGGTTGCCGCATACGAGGAGAAGTTCCATGACTACGTCGAGCTCCAGAAGGAGCATGACGAGTTCACCAAGGAAGAGAATCGGTCGCTGGCGAATGCGCTGAGCTACCAGACCGCCAAGTACATGGTCGGTGCCTGGAAGGTCACAGGCAAGCCGCAGATGAAGGTCGGCGATGCGGCAGACAAGGACTCGCTGGACCCGCAACTGCTGGAGCGCTGGGTTGACTACCTGAAGGTGCCGTCGAAATATTCGTACCTGAAGGACTGGCAGGCCATGGTGGCGAGCGGCGGCGCGGAAGACCAGGCAAAGACCCTGGCTGAAATCTTTCAGAAGCTGGTGCTGAAGACCAATGCTACCGAGCGCGAGCAAACCAAGGAGAACGAGGCGATTCGCATCAAGGCAGGTTCTGAAGACCGCAGCCAGTATGTGGATACAACGCCTGACAAGTTTGAGACTTTCGACCAGTTTTGTCCCGGCTGCTCGCTTGAGTTGAAGACAATGCCCGAGGCGCAGGTGCAGTTGTTCGACGACTTGTTTGTGGGGACGCGAGAGGAGAGCGCCAAGCCCAAGCCGGGTGTGCTGTCCTTCCGGGGGTGGGAGCTGAAGCGTCGCCTGAGCCCGCAGATGCAGGAGTATCTAGGCGGACTTGAAGAGCAAATCGCCACCGCGAAAAAAGCATTGCCCGCATACCCGTTCGTGAATGGGGTGGCCGATTTACCGAAGGCGGTTGATGTCAAGCTGAACCTGCGGGGCAATCCGCATAGTCTCGGCGAGCCGGTGCCGAGGCACTTTCTTACCGTGCTGAGCCCGCCGGACCAGAAACCGTTTACGCAGGGTAGCGGACGGCTGGAGTTTGCGGACGAACTGATTCAAAGCCCTATCTTTGCGCGCGTCTATGTCAACCGTGTGTGGAAGTGGCACTTCGGCTCAGGCATCGTCAATACACCTGACGACTTCGGCATTCGCGGTGAGACGCCATCGAATCCGGCATTGCTTGAATATCTTGCCGCCGAGTTCGAGAAGAACGGCATGTCGCTCAAGAAGCTGCAACGCGAGATCATGCTTTCTGCCGTGTACCAGCTCGGCGACCGGGAAACACCTGAAGCGCATGAGAAGGATGCGGCCAACCGCTACTACTCGCACTTTTCACGTCAGCGCATGGATGCCGAAACGCTCCGCGACTCCGTGCTTGCTGTCGCGGGCGATCTTGACACCAAGAATGTGGGCGGTCCCTCGACCGAGCTCAAGCTCGACAACACGCGGCGCACGGTTTACCTCAAGGTCAGCCGCTTCCGCACCAGCCCGTTTCTTGAAGTCTTCGATTTTCCGAATGCCAGCTTTTCTGCGGACCAGCGTTTTTCAAGCAATGTGCCATTGCAGCGGCTCTACTTCATGAACGATCCGTTCGTGTACGACCAGGCAGGCAAGCTGGCGGAGCGGGTCTACAAGGCTCCCGATGATGCAGCCAGGATCAGTCAAGCCTACCTATTGCTATACGGCAGGCCGCCTTTGCCCAAGGAGTTGGAGCTTGGCGAAGCTTTTCTGAAGAGCACGCCTGAAAAAGCGGGCTATGCCGTTGAGGGTCAGCCGGTCACCGCGTGGAAGGAATATGCGCGCATCCTGTTGAGTTCCAACGAATTTGAGTTTGTGAATTAGCAGTACCCAGATCGAGATGGAGCCGGTACCCGTAGATTGTTTCCGGGGCCGCGCAAGGAGAACACCATGATCCACCGTCCGCAACCGAACATGATGAACCGACGGCAGGCACTATGCAAAATGGGTGCCGGTTTCGGCATGCTGAGCCTGGCGGCTCTGCTGGGCGAATCCATCGCCAAAGCCGAGCCGGGGCCCGGACTTGGACCCGGAAGCGAGGCGCTGGGCGGTAACTGGATGTTGAACAATGCGACCTTCAAGCCCAAGGCCAAGCGCGTGATCTTCCTGTTTATGAACGGCGGCATGTCGCCGATCGACAGCTTCGACTACAAGCCGGCGCTTGCCAAATACAACGGCCAGCCCATGCCGGGCGGCATCCTGTCGCATGAGCGGCAGGTTGGCGGGTTGATGCAGTCGCCGTTCGCGTTCAAAAAGCATGGGCAGAGCGGTGCGGAGATTTCAGAGATTTGGCCGCACCTGGCCGAGTGTGCTGACGATATCTGCTTTGTGAAATCTGTTTTTACAGAGATCCCGAACCATGAGCCCGCGCTGCGCATGATGAACACGGGTGCCAACATTCCGGGCCGCCCGGCAATGGGCTCGTGGCTTACCTATGGGCTGGGTGCCACGAACAAGAGCTTGCCCGGCTTTGTGGTGCTGTGCCCGGACACGCCGACCACGGTAGGGCCGCCGCTATGGAGCTCGACGTTTTTGTCGCCCATGCATCAGGGAACTTTCGTCTCCGACAAAGTGAACGAGCATGAGTTCGACCCCAAGAAGCTGATCCTCGATGTATCGAATGACCGCTTTGATATGAAGCAGCAGCGCAAGGAATTGGACCTAGTGGAGCAGCTCGACACCATGAACATGGCGGCTGACAAGTCGGTCGCGCATGATCCGCAGCTTGAGGCAACCATCTCGTCCATGGAGACTGCGTACCATATGCAGACGGAAGCGCCGGACGTATTTGACGTGCGCAAGGAAAGCGCGGCGGTGCAGGCAATGTACGGTGAAGGCAGCACGGCGCGCGGTTGCATGACGGCAGCACGGCTGGTAGAGCGCGGGGTGCGCATGGTGCAGGTCTACTATGCCAAGGGCGACCCGTGGGATCACCATTTTGACATTGAGCTGCATCGCAAAACGGCAAAGGATTCTGACCAGCCGTTCGCGGCGCTCATCAAGGACCTGAAGGCGCGTGGCCTGCTAGATGAAACATTGATTGTGTGCGGCTCGGAGTTTGGCCGCACACCTGTGGTTGAGACTGGCGGAGGCTTCGGCGGGGGCGCGCACAATGGCCGCGATCATAACCCGCACGGCTTTACGATGTGGCTTGCGGGCGGCGGCGTCAAGGGCGGCATGAGCTACGGGGCAACGGACGAGTTCGGCTGGAAGGCAGTGGACAAGCCGGTGCATGTGCATGACGTGCATGCCACGATTTTGTATTTGCTCGGCATTGAGCATACCAAGCTTACCTATCGCTATAGTGGCCGGGACTACCGGCTTACCGATGTCTCAGGCGATGTGATTCACGACATCATTGCTTGAATTGAGCCGCTTTCAGTAAATACTTTTTAAAAAGGGAGAACCATGAAGAATACAGCCGTTTTTGTCCTGGCACTCCTTGCCGCAACGCAGATGATTGCCTATGGCGCAGCGCCCCAAGTTGTTGAAGTTCATGCAAAACGCTTTGCCTATGTGCCCGCTGAGATCACCGTGAAGAAGGGTGAGCCTGTCACACTGGAGTTGATTTCGGACGATGTAGCGCACAGCCTGCGCATCGACCAGTTGAACGTCAATACAAAAATGCCGGTCGGCGAAAAAGTTGAAACTACGTTTACCCCGCAGCAGACGGGTGATTTCAAAGGACGTTGCGGCGTGTACTGCGGTAGCGGGCACGGCGACATGTTTTTCACGGTGCATGTCGTTGACGGTCCGTAGTTGATGGGGCGGCTGTGTTTCGTATTAAGCCTTGGGCTGGGGATTTTTACACTCGCCGGGTGCCGGGCTACCCAGCCTGCACCGTGGGAAGCGCACAGCGTGAATTGGGTTAAGCATCACGTTACAATTGGCGGCAAGAAGGACGTCGAACCTTTCCATGCGACAAGCGCGAACATTGCTGACGGCAAGGAAGCTTTTACGCAATACTGCATGGTCTGCCATGGCCTGGATGGGCAAAACACAGGCGTACCGTTCGCTAAAACCATCTCCCCGCCTGTACCTTCGCTTGCTTCCGCCGAGGTGCAGTCCTACTCTGACGGGCAATTGAAATGGATCATCGAGAACGGGATCTATCCGTCAGGCATGCCGCCTGCGAAAGGCATGTTTGCCGAGGAAGATATGTGGAAGATGGTGCTCTACCTACGGCACTTGCCCAGGGCAGGCAGCCTGGGCGAACCGGCCGTCTACGGCGGCTCACCTGCCAAATAGTCGTCTAGTGCGCGGCGTTCGCATCCCACATCGCGGCATGTTGCTGCTTCTGTGTCGCCTTGAAGCGCTCCTCAGCAGCGGTTTGCGCCGCACCTGCGGGCAGTGCCGGCCAGATAGTAAAGTCGGGCAGGGCAAGGCGCGCAGGCTTGCCGTGGAGCGAAACTAACCCCGCTTCAAGCTCCAGTAGGTCGCCCCGCGTCAGCTGCAGTACGTGTTCGTCGGGCTGGTACATGGTGCCTACCGGGTAGTCGAGGTATGGCGTGCGTGTCTGCTCGACATGGTTGCCGATGATGTGCGCGACCGGTTTGCCCTCGGTAAAGCGGATCATGCGCTCGGTGCTCGCCTGGAAGGCGGCGTAATCCTGCACATACAGGCGGCCCGGGTACAGGCTATCCCCGGCAAATAAAATTGCAGTCTGACGGTCGTACAGAGCGACGCTTGCCGCGGAGTGGCCGGGGATGGCGAGTACATCGAGGATGCGGCCGCCGAGGTCGATCTGCCCGGTGTCGTCGGGCCAGTGCTCCATGCGGTAGAAGCGCTTTGTCGATTCAAGATCGGCAGGCACAAACGTGATCGGGATCGCAGGGTCGTTCATCGCCTGCACCCCGGCGTCACCGGCAATGTGGTCGCCATGCGGATGCGTATGCACCACGAGCAGCGGGATCGATGCACGCCCGTTGCGCGTGAGCCAGTTGTGCACCGTGCGCGCAAGGGTCGGAGTGAGGTCGCCGTTACGCGAGCCCGTGTCGAGCAGCATTGCTTTTTCCTTGCCGAAGAACAGGAAGACGAACGGCTTCTCGTAGTCCGTGCAGCCGGACTGCCGCAGCAGGTACAAGTCCGGGTTGTACTCATGCACTTGCCACTCCGGTACCTCCATGCACCGGGGGCCGCCCGTCTGCCAGGCAAGCGGCAGGGTGCCTGCGCGGATGGTGCCGCCGTCAGGCTCCGGCAGTTGCGCGTGACACACAGCGGGAGCGAGCAGCAGTGTTGCCATATACAGATTGCGGAGCAGGGAGGATTTCAAATGCGAAGCACCTCATGGAGATCGAGTGCAATGATCTTAAAAGCACCGGCTGAAATACTTGCTGCTTTCTGCGAGGTATAACGAAGAGTTTTCCTGCGCATAGAGCTTTTCTCAGGGGCGGTAATTTTTGAAAAGCTTGTGGCACTATCAAGCTATGCTCTTGGGCACCGCAAAAGCCATAGTTTGTACGCCCTGTCTCCAACCTGAATTTGGGATAGTAAGCTGGGGTAATCGCTGCGTATGGGCCGCATGGCGCAGTGTGCAGCGAGTGGGTCTGCTCCTTTGTGCTTTTGGTGCCTTGCTGCTTCCGGGCGCACTTCCCGC
>CAXSFX010000017.1:0-35308 GCA_964236655.1 uncultured Acidobacteriaceae bacterium
GAACGAGTTGGAGAGTACCGCACCCACCTGCCGGGTGCGTGCGGTATTTGGAATCACGTCCAGGTCGCAGCATGGATCAGGCTTGTTGTAGTTCGCAGTGGGTGGCAGGGTACCGTGCCGCAGCGCAAGAATGCTAGCCACAGCCTCAAGTGCACCTGCTGCGCCCAGGGTATGGCCATGCATGGATTTGGTAGAGCTGATGGCGAGTCGATCGGCATGAGCTCCGAATATGGAGTGAATCGCTTCCGTCTCTGTGCGGTCGTTAGCTTCAGTCGCTGTACCGTGCGCGTTGATGTAGCCGATTTCCTCGGGTGCCAATCCGCCATCGGCCAGGGCCTGCCCCATGGCACGAGCAGGGCCGCTTGCGGTGGGCTGTGTAATGTGACCGGCATCTGCAGTTGCGCCGAAGCCTACGATCTCCGCCAGCGGCGTCGCGCCCCGTGCCAGTGCAGCCTCAAGCGGCTCAAGCACAAGCATGGCTCCACCCTCACCAATAATGAGGCCGCTACGGTCTGCGGAGAAGGGCCGGCAGGTATCGCGGCTGATGACGCGCATCGCTTCCCAGGCTTTCAGTCCGCCCAGGAACAACGGCGCTTCACTGCCGCCCGCGATGGCTGCCGGTACCACTCCGGATCGCACCATATGGAACGCCTGTCCAATAGCATGCCCCGATGACGCACAGGCAGTGGAAACGGTGTAGGAAGGCCCCTGCAAACCCCAGCGCATGGTGATGTGGCTGGTTCCCGCATTGCTCATACCCAGTGGAATGGTAAGCGGATGAATGCGGGTCCGCATATTGTGGAACAGCTCCCAGTAACCGGTTTCCTCGGCACCTCGGCCGCCCATGCAGGAGCCGGTAATGACCGCGGCTCGCGCCTGCAGCTCCGGAGTCCACTCAATGCCCGATTGTTCAATGGCCTCTTGCGCGGAAAGCACGGCAAATTGCGCAAAGCGGTCCATAAAGGAGAGTTCCCGCGGCTCAAAAAAGATTTCGGGATCGAAATCACAGACCGCTGCAACATTTTCAAAGCGCAGTGGGGCCGCTGCTACCCGGTTTAGCGAGCCGTGCAACGGGCCTATGCCACTGCGGCCATGCACAAGTGAGTCCCAAAAAGAAGTTGCATTATGACCGAGAGCGCTGATGACGCCGATGCCGGTGACTACAACTCGGTGGGGCACCGCTACTCGCCTGCCTGGGTCGGCGTGGCAGTAGGAAGAAAGTGGGGAGCAGGCTGCCCGGCTTCCTTGGCTGTGACAACCAGAGTCACGCCCTCCACCATTTGTGCAATGCTGGTCACCTGCTTCGCATCCGCATCGTCGATCTCGATATCGAACTCGCTTTCCAGGTCAAAGAGGATATTGAGACGATCCAGGGAGTCGATGCCCAGGGAATCGAATGTGCTGTCAGGCTTGACGTTTTCCAGTGGAATCCGTTTGGTCGTGGCAATGACTTTTAGAACGCGATCCTGGATCGACTCTGGCATAATCCTCAACTTCAACGTGCAAAGGGCATAGTGTCATACGGCAGGTGCATCATGATCTCCGCTTGTGACAAACCCTGATTTTAACCCCAAGTTGCGTACATCGTCTTTCCCATAGTGGTAGGGCTTGATTTTCTGGTGTGAGCAAACCTTTTTCAGCATGTTTGTCGGCAGCCGAACTACCGGCTCATCGGCATCTCGCAAAGTGTCCTTGAAACCCGATTCCTTCATTCTCCGTCAAATGCTGAAGTCGTACGAAACTGAAAGTAGCAACACTTTTTGAGCAGCACTCTTCATTGATCTACATGACTATGGTGTCATCTTTCAACTTTCTTACAAACTCCTTCCAGATTCGTAACGAGTTGCTCATTATGCTCTACGGTAGGGTGGTACAAACTGGAAGGCACCCAAGCTGGACAGGTAAGGAAGCTAGACTGGAAACGCAGCTTACACAAGCAGGACCTCACAGCGGATCGGAAAGACACTGCGGCTTTGGCCAAGGTACATACCCGTCTTCATAAGGATGCAGTATTCATGCCCTATACGTACACAACATAAGGAGCGCTCAACTGCACCGCACGATGACAGCCAAACATAGTTTCCGTTTTGCGGCGGCAGCCATAGCGGTGCTTCTTCTGCAGGGCTGCGGCCAAAAGACGAAGAACCCAAGCGCGGAAGCGCCCCCGGCTCCCAAAAGCATCGTTACAGCCGGCGATGATGCGCTGGTGCATCTGGATAGGCCGGACCAGTTTCCGCTGGTGGCAGCAGGCAGCTACGAAGCTACCTCGTCCCTGAATGTGACCGGGCAGGTCAACCCGGACGTATCCCGGGAAATCCCGGTAATTTCGCTTGCAAACGGTCGTGTTGTAGCCACACATGTGCGCCTCGGCGACTTTGTACACAAAGGGCAGCTGGTGCTTGAGGTGCAAAGCACGGACGTTACAAATGCCTTTGACCAGTACCTGAAAGCAGTCAATGACGAGCGGCTTGCACATACCCAGCTGGAGCGTGATCAGCTTCTGTTTTCAAAAGGTGCCATCGCGCAGAACCAAGTCGAGATTGCGCAGGATGGCGAGGATGACGCCCTTGCGGACCTGCGTGCGGCCGAGCAGCAGCTCCATGTGCTGGGCGTAGACCCGAAACATCCAGGAGAGACAGTCAAAGTAGTAGCCCCGGCTTCCGGCTTCATTATCCAGCAGAACGTAACGGAAGCATCCAGCGCAGGCAATGGAATTTCTGGAACGCCAAATGCTTTTGTCATTGCCGATCTATCGCACGTCTGGATCTTGTGTGACGTGTATGAAAACGATCTTGCCAAGGTACACCTGGGCCAGGTGGCAGACATCCGGTTGAGCGCCTACCCGGATCGCGCAGTCTCCGGTATGGTCGGTGATGTCGGTGCGATCCTGGACCCGACCTTGCGCACCGGCAAGGTCCGCGTGCAGGTGGCCAATCCCGGCTTCTTCATGCGTGTCGGCATGTTTGCCACCGCGACCTTCCATGGCCGTACACTTCAAACCAGTGCCTCCGTGCCCGCAACGGCAATCCTGCACCTCCATGACCGCGAGTGGGCCTATGAGCCTGCGCATCCCGGGCAGAATGACGGTTTGTTCCGGCGTGTGAGCGTGGTGGCAGGTGAGCAGCTGCCCGGCGGCATGCAGGAGGTTACAAGCGGTCTTGCGCCTGGGCAGCAGGTGGTTCGCAATGCGCTTGAGCTGCAGAACACGGCGGCCCAGTGACTCGCAGCTTTTATGAAGTACGTGTCCGGCACACGCTTACCCGGCGGTTCGCATGATCCGCGGCGTCGTCGACTTTGCACTCGGCAATCGCTTTATCGTTTTGATATTTGCGATCCTGCTGTTTGCCTGGGGCATCATCTCCTTCCACAACCTGCCGGTTGAGGCCTACCCGGATGTCGCCAACAACTATGTGACGATCCTGACGCAATGGCCGGGACGTGCCGCCGAGGAGGTAGAGCAGCAGGTCACTGTACCGCTTGAAATCTCCATGGCAGGCATCCCGCATATGTCTGCGCTACGCTCCACTTCGCTTGCCGGACTTTCCGCACTGAACATGGTCTTCGACGATTCTTCCGTGAACGACTGGAATCGTGAAAAGGTTCTGGAACGGCTTTCGCAAGTCACACTCCCAAACGGGCTGCAGCCGCAGATCGGCACAGACTGGAGTCCTGTCGGCCAGATTTATTGGTACACGCTTGAGAGTACCAACCCTGCCTACGACAGTATGGAGCTGAAGTCACTCCAGGACTGGACGCTTATTAAACAGTTCAAGTCCGTCTCGGGTGCCGTGGACGACTCAAGTTTCGGCGGCCAGACGCGCGAGTACCAGGTACATCTCGACCCGAACAAACTTATCGCCTACGGCCTCACGCTCGGGCAGGTTGAGCAGCAGTTAATTAACAACAATGTGAACGCGGGCGGCTCCTTCATCCAGGAGGGTGCTCAGCAGATCAATGTGCGTGCGGTAGGGCTGTATACCGACGTCAAAGACATCGAGAACACCCTGCTGAAAACCCAGGCAGGCACCGCGCTGCGGGTTCGGGACATCGCAACCGTATCGCAGGGGACCAAGATTCGCCTGGGACAAATCGGCAAGACAACCCGAAGCCCGGACGGCACATTGGTTGACAATCCGGACACAGTCGAAGGCGTGGTCGCGCTCCAGAAGGGTGACAATTCCGATGAAACCCTGGAAGGCATTCACGCGAAAACCATCGACCTGAACAGCCATGTTCTGCCGTCCGGCGTGCACGTGGTGCCGTTCCTTGACCGGTCGGATCTGCTGCACTTTACGACGCATACGGTGCTTCACAACCTGACTGAAGGCATTGTCCTCGTCGTAGTTATTCTGTTTCTGTTTCTGGGCAATGTGCGCGGCGCACTGATCGTCTCCATTACCATCCCGTTTGCACTGCTGTTCGCCTCTATCCTGCTCGACCTGGCGCACATCCCTGCCAACCTGCTTTCGCTGGGCGCGCTTGACTTCGGCATGGTGGTAGACGGCGCGGTGGTCATGGTTGAAAACATTGTCCGCCATCTTGGACATCCGCAATCCAAGGAGCCGGGGCAACAACCTAAAAAACCTATCGAGATGATCCGCGAGGCGGCGCACGAGGTCCAGCGGCCGGTTTTCTATGCCATCGGCATCATCATTACCGCATATTTGCCGATTTTTACCCTGCAGGCAGTCGAAGGACGGCTGTTCCGCCCCATGGCGTTTACCGTCGCGTTCGCGCTGCTGGGCGCACTTCTTTTCTCGATGATCCTGGCACCGGTGCTTTCCAGTTTCTTCTTTCCGCGCGGCACTACGGAATGGGAAAATCCGGTGCTGATCTGGATCATCGCGCGCTATCGGCACCTGGCCAACGCCGCCATCAAGCATCGCTACGTCACTATCGGCATCGCGTTGCTGGTTCTGGCAACGACGTTGTTTATGGGTGCCAGCGGGGTAATTGGTTCAGAGTTCCTGCCGCATCTGGATGAAGGGTCCATCTGGGTGCGCGGTACGCTTGCGCCTTCCACCGGTCCCGATGAAGGCGTCCAGATCATGAATCGTGCGCGTCTGATCCTCGCCAACTTTCCTGAAGTAATCGACGTTGTAAGCCAGGTAGGCCGCCCCGACGATGCAAGCGACGTAACCGGCTTCTTCAACACGGAGTACTTTGTCGGCCTGAAGCCTAAAGCTGAGTGGCGAGGCGTCTTCGGCCAGGACAAGGATGAATTGATCGATGCCATGGATCGCCAGCTTCTTAACATACCCGGCGTGATCTGGAATTTTTCACAGCCGATTTCAGACAATGTCGAGGAAGCTGTCAGCGGCGTCAAAGGCGAGCTCGCGGTCAAAATCTATGGTGACGACCTGAAGACACTGGAGGCGAAAGGCCAGGAAATTATCAATACCATGAGTGCTGTGCGCGGTGTGGCGGACCTTGGCATGTTCCGCGTGATCGGCCAGCCCAATTTGAACTACACGGTAAACCGCCAGGCTGCGGCGCGTTACGGCATCAATGTGTCTGACGTACAGGATGCGATTCAGAACGCCGTAGGTGCAGCACCGCTGACGCAAGTGCTGCGCGGCGAGGCACGCTACGACCTGACCATGCGCTACTTGCCGCAGTACCGCGACACGCCCGAAGCATTGAGCCGGGTGCAGCTGGTTTCTACTTCGGGGGAGCGGGTGTCGCTCGCACAGCTTACGCAAGTCAAGACGCTGGACGGCGCGGAAGAGATTTATCGAGAGAACGGCATCCGCTACGTCGCGATCAAGTACAGTGTGCGCGGGCGCGATTTAGGTTCTACGGTTGAAGAGTCGATTCGCAAGGTTGAGCACGACGTCAAGCTGCCGCAGGGCTACAAAGTGGAATGGGCAGGTGAGTACCAGAGCCAGAAGCGGGCCTCGAAGCGCCTGGCGCTAGTCCTGCCGGTCACCATCTTCGGTATCTTCCTAATTCTGTATGCCATGTTCGGATCGTTCAAATGGGCATTGCTCATCCTGGGCAACGTTGCCATGGCACCATTCGGCGGCATGCTGGCGCTGCTGCTTACCGGCACGCACTTTTCCGTGTCTTCAGGCGTAGGCTTTCTGGCATTGTTCGGCGTATCCGTGCAGACAGGCGTCATCATGCTTGAGTACATCAACCAGCTGCGTGTGAATGGACACACCGTGATGGAGGCGGCTATCGAAGGTGCAGTGCTGCGGCTGCGGCCTATCATGATGACCATGCTCGTGGCCACACTCGGCTTGCTGCCTGCTGCCACCTCGCACGGCATCGGCTCTGATTCCCAAAGGCCGTTTGCGATCGTGATTGTAGGCGGACTTATCGGTGCTTTGCTGCTAAGCGTCTTCCTGCTGCCTACGCTGTACGTGTGGGTAGCCCGCGACGGCGACAAGCTGCCGGCCAAGCGGCCTGAGATGGAGGTTTGATGAGCCACTTTTTTCAAACAGGCGCATTTACCTTAACCCTGCTTGCTGCAGCTGCCGCCTCGGCACAGCATGGACCCTCATCCCTGCCTGACGCTCCGCAGGCCGCGCAGGGGGTTCAGTCTAGCCCAGGGCCGCCCACGCTTCCGAACACGGCGCCCGGGCAGACCAACCGGCTTGGAACAAACGCAGGTGCTCTAACCCAGATCACGCCTCCATCTCCGCCGCCACCGGACCCGCGCCGCAACCCACCCTCCCGACCGGGCGCGCTTACCCTGCAACAAGTGCTTACACTGGCTCGCGCGCAAAACCCGGTCCTGCTGGCAGCCCGGCAAAATCTGCTGGCGACCCGGGCTCAGGAGCAGCAGGCCGGGGCACGGGTGAACCCGACCTTCGGCCTCGTGGGGCAAGAGGTGACCCTTAGTCAAAACAACCCGGCTAGTCCATACACCTATGCAGCACAGGTAGCGCGCCTGTTTGAGCGGGGCGAGAAGCGCCGCTGGCGCCTGGATGGTGCCCGTGCTACGACCGCGCAAACCGAAGCGCAGCTGCACGATACGGAGCGCGGCACGGAGCTTGCCGTCAAACAGGCATTTACTACCATGCTGATCGCCAAAGCCTCGCTCGCCCTTGCCGATGCAGGGCTTGCGGATTTCCATCGCGAGGTGGAGATCAACAACGATCGTTACAAAGCAGGCGACATCGGCAAGCTGGATTATGAGCGGCTCGATCTGCAAGTAGCCCAGTTTGAAAGCGACCAGTCGGCTGCAGTGATCAACCTGCGACAAGCCAGTGACCAGCTTCAGACGCTACTGGGTACCGATAACCCGAAGCAGGATTTTGACGTTACGGGCGAGATTGTGCCGCCGGTGGTACCGCTCGACCTCCTGACGCTCGATGCACGGGCGCTCGACGCCCGACCGGATTACCGGGCAGCGCTGGCAGGCATTGCCGTGGCCGATGCCGGTATCAAGCTGGCAAAAGCGAATGCAACCACGGACCCCACTCTGGAAGGCGAATATGAGCGGAGCGCCATCTACAACACCTTCGGTTTCAACTTCAATGTCCCGGTGCGCATCTTTGACCGCAACCAGGGCAATATAAAAACCAGTGAGTTTACCGCGCAGGGTGCGCGTTTTACGGGAGTTGCAGCAAAGAATCAGGTGCTATCGGACGTGGACCAGGCCTGGATCGGCTACACACAATCCAAGCGCCTGTCCGACCGCTACACGGGGCATTACCTCGATGAAGCCGGGGATGTGCTTTCGATTGCACAGTTTGCCTATGAGCATGGTGGCCTCGCGTTAATCGATTACCTTGATGCGCTGCGCGACTCGCGCCAAACTACGTCGGATGCACTTCAAGCGTATACAGCAACCTGGCTTGCCATTCACCAGTTAAGCTATGCGGCTGCAGTAGAAGTAGCCCCCTGAAACAGGGAACACCCAAAGTTACAGCTGCGTCCATCAGTATGTGGGTGACATATCTTAAGGTTCCCATAGTTGTAGTAAGTGGAACGTATAGGACCCGAAGTTAGTACCTTATAAGTGCACGGTTCCGGTCAATTCCTGATACTGCAGAGCCTGCTTTTGCCGTTATGGGGGGGTGTGTGCCCGTATTTGCTGTGTATTTTGCTGCTGACACCTTGAAATGTGTTTTAGGAAACTTTTCTAAAGACGCCTACGTCTCTTAACACCATCCGGTATCTAGTTCCTTAATGTATTTTTTTGCTCCACAGCACAGCAAGAAAAGACAGATATCACTTGTCTCACGATGATCGCCCGACTATGTTTAGGTTCAGTTGCCGCATGGTGAATATCCAGTGAAATCATGCCATGGCGCGTTTTAGCAGTTCACTTGAGGGTTATGCTTTGCGATCACTTCTCAGTACTTATTTCCCAATCGGCAAGGCCATAAAGCCGCCGGTCTTGTCTGTACGAACTTTGCAACAGACCCTGTCGGAGCGTACGGAACGCCTGGCGGCATGTGGCGCTGCCGGCGACAGTACCCGAAAGCCGCTCCATGTGCTGCATGTAATTGCCAGGCTTGCTCCATCAGAAGGCGGGCCGCCCGAGATGATGCGCAACCTGGCGGCTAACTACCAGGCTATCGGTGACACCCTGGAGGTTGCGACGCTGGACGACCCGGCAGCGCCATATCTTGCACACTGCGCGTTTCCAGTGCATGCCCTGGGTCCGGGTCACTCCACATACGGGCTGTCTCGCCCGCTGCTACGTTGGTTGCGGGCCAATGCTTCGCGCTTTGACCTGATCGTAATTAACAATGTTTGGCTGTTTCCGGCAGTAGCTGCATGGTTGGCGGCCAAAGGCGCGCGGGTACCATATGCGGTTTTCACGCACGGCGCGCTCGATATCTTCTTCAAAAGGCGCTACCCGCTCAAACACATCAAGAAGCTGCTGTACTGGCCGTTGCAATACCAGATTTTGAAAAGTGCGTCGGCTGTGCTGTTTACCAGCGAGTCGGAGCGGGAGCTGGCACTGGCCAGTTTCAAGCCCAACGGGTGGATCAGCGTTGTGGTGCCTTACGGTACAAACCGGCCCGATGGCGACCCCGAGGTGCAGCTGAAAGCTTTTTATGAAGTCATCCCGCAGGCGCGCGGGCGGCGACTGCTGCTGTTCCTGGGCCGCATCCACGAGAAAAAAGGCTGCGACCTGCTTCTCCACGCTTTTGCGCAACTGGCTGCACAGTACCCGGATGTGGACCTGGTAATTGCCGGACCTGACCAGATGGGTTTACAGGCAAAGCTGAAGAGGCAGGCTGTGGGCGCAGGCATTGCCGATCGCGTGTTCTGGCCCGGCATGCTGAGCGGAGCTGCCAAGTACGGAGCTTTTCGCGCGGCTGACGCATTTATTCTGCCTTCTCACCAGGAGAACTTCGGCATTGCTGTAGTGGAAGCCCTGGCTTGCGGTACACCGGTATTGATCTCTGACCAGGTAAATATCTGGCGGCAAATCCGTGACAACGGCGTAGGTCTCGTAGAGCCGGACACCCTGGCAGGCACCCTGCGTCTGCTGGAGGGCTGGCTTAGCATGCCGGCGCGGGAGCGCGCCGCCATGGCTGCAGCAACTGAAGACGTGTTTCAGCAGAAGTTTTCCATGCGCCGCTCGGCTGAGTTCATTCATACGCTGGGCGAGGTCCTACAAGCTGGAGCGTAGGCGGCTTGGAGCCCGAACTCTTTATACGGGAGTAATGATGACAAGCGAGTCCGCACAGTTGGGGTTACGATAGCCTGCGACTTTGGATTATGCTTGGATCCAGGGCGAAGGCGGAACTTGCTTCGGCGCGAGTTTGCTCCTTGCTTGTGGCTGGCGTATAACTGTGTTTGTGAGCTATCTGTCTGGGCCGCGAGGGCCAGCCGGGAGAGTGGGCGAAAGCCCACTTTTTCTTTGGGCGCGATTTCAGCCGCGGGTAGCGGTAGAGCAAAGACATAATGAGCTTGGTCAACGAACAAATACGCGCCTTGGCGGAGCGGGTGGCAGCCTCGCACGGGCTGGATGTAGTGGACCTGGAGTTTCAAGGGGGTGGCGGGAAGCATCGTACCCTACGTATTTTTCTGGAGCGCGATGCCCAGGGCCGTGCCTTGCTGGAAAATCGGGTGCAGGCTATGCGCAGTGCCGAGCCTGCCGAAACCTTGGAGCCTGAAAGTATTTCTGGAGATATTATTTTAGACCTGGTTGAAGCGGGTGAAACGGCCGGTTTGAGCCCGGAAGAGGATGATTTGGCGTACCTGCGGGAGCTTCCTGCCGGGGTTCCGGTAGAGCAGCTATCCGGCATTACGCATGGCGACTGCGAGCGATTCTCTCGGGATTTCGGCACGGCGCTTGATATTGAGGACCTGATACCGGGCGCAGAGTACCTGCTTGAAGCAAGCTCCCCGGGGTTGGATCGCAAGCTGTCAAAAAGCGAGGATTTCCGTCGCTTTGCAGGTCAACTTTGTAAGGTGCAGACATTTACGGCTGTAAACGGGAACAGGCATTGGCAAGGGCATTTAGGAGCTTGCACCAGTGGGCGGCTGACACTGCTGCTTGCGCCCGCCAAAATGTCCAAGAAGAAGGCGAGCGCGGCTGTCCCGGCGACGGTCGAACTGGAGCTCGTCAATATCGAGAAGGCGCAATTGGTTCCTGAGTTTTAAAGGTACAGCCGCTGTAGAAGCGCGGCGGAGAAGGATAAGCATGGCAAGTCAGCTGTATCAGAGCATTGAAACATTGAGCCGCGACAAGGGCATTCAACCGGAGATTGTAGTTACCGCAGTTGAAGATGCGATTGCGCTTGCGACACGCAAATACTACAAGACGTTGGAGAATATGCGCGCCGAGCTCGATAAGGAGACGGGTGAGATTCGTGCCTATGCGTACAAGACAGTAGTAGAGACGCCCGAAGAGGTTGAAGATGAGGTGAACCAGATCACGCTTGAAACTGCGCGTGAACTGGCCCCTGAAGTTGAGGTGGGCGGCGAAATTCGCTACTACAAGCCAACCGAGGTACTAGGCCGTATTGCCGCGCAAATGGCCAAGCAGGTCATCTTTCAGAAGGTGCGTGAGGCAGAGCGGGACACTGTATTCCAGGAGTATGGCAATCGTGTAGGCGAGGTAATTACCGCCACCGTCAAGCGCCTCGAACCGCAGGACGTGATCTTTGAGTTGGGCAAGGCCGAGGCGCGCATGCCGCGCCGGGAGCAGTCGCGCCTGGAGCAGTTTGCAGTAGGCGAGCGGGTACGCGCCGTGCTGCTGAGGGTGGACCGTGCTGCCAAGGGGCCGCAGGTGATCCTGAGCCGCGCCGCACCGGATCTGGTGCAGAGTCTTTTTCAAAGCGAAGTCCCGGAGATTTATGACGGAACCGTTCAGATACGGGCAATAGCGCGCGAAGCCGGTGAGCGGACCAAGATCGCGGTGCAGTCGCGTGACAAGGATGTAGACCCGGTAGGTGCGTGCGTCGGTATGAAGGGCATGCGGGTACAGTCAATCATCCGTGAACTGCGCGGAGAAAAGATTGACATCATCGAGTTTTCGGAAGAAGTTACCACCTTTGCCGAAAAGGCCTTACAGCCGGCCAAGGTAAGCCGCGTGACTATCGCGGACTTGACCGACAAGCAGCTTGAAGTGATTGTGGACGATACGCAATTGTCGCTCGCCATCGGCAAGAAGGGCCAGAATGTACGGCTGGCGGCCAAGCTGCTGGGCTGGAAGATCGATATCAAGAGCGAAGAAGAGAAGCGGCAGGAAGTCGAGCAGCAGATGCAAGCCTTCTCCGGAGGAGCGACAACCCCGATTGAGCAGGTTGCGGAGCTAGGCGAGCAGATCATCGAGAAACTGGTCGCTGCCGGCATCACAACGGTGGAAGCTTTGGCCGACATGACTCCGGAGCAGCTGGAAGAAATTCCCGGCATCGGCGAGCGCTCCCTTGGAAAGATCAGTGCAGCTGTACGCCACTACTTCGGCCAGTATGAAGAAAGCGAAGCCGGTGTGGCGGCAGCCTCAGCAGAGACAAAGGAAGGAAGTGACGTGGCACAAGCACAGAAGCAGGGCGCAGCAGAGATAGAACACAGGGAAGTGGACCTGAGTGAAAGTTCCGTTCACGGCAAGGGTGAGACAGACGAAGCAACTCCGGCAGGAGTGAACCCGCTGTTGAGTTCCTCTGGAACCGGGGACATTGCGGACATTGCGGACACTGCAACCATCAACCGACTGGAAGCTATGACCGGCGGCGAGCAGGATTCGCCCATGGTAGCTGAGGACGCGCCCATTGGTGCAACGCAGCAGCAGCTGGACCGGGCCGATGCTGAAATGGAAGAGCAGATCGATGCGTTGAAGCTCGATCAAAGCGGCGATGACGAAATCCCAAATACGCGCGACGGTTCAGGCAGGATTACAGACGACACTGCCGAGGAGCGGCTGGCTGAAATCACCGAAACCGGACCCATGCTGGACGGGGAAGGTGCCGACGCCTTGACACCGGGACGCGATGACACCAGTGCAGTCATTCGTGAGCACCATCCAAACATGGAGATTGCCCGGTCTGAGACCGTAGTAGAGGGCAACCTGGACGAGACGCGGGACGAGCGCAAGGAAGATTCCAAGGTGGATGAGGGCGGCGCATAATGCGCTGTCAACATCTTCCTTGTGAGCAAAGTCAAGTGTGTAGAGCAAAATGTGCTGTTTCGCGCAATAATAAAGATTGTACGTACTCCCGCTGTGCCGAGGTTGCAATGAGCATGTAAGCGGTCTGGACGGAAGACAAAGGGGCGAATGAGTAAGGTTCGAATTAACGATTTAGCGCGGGAACTGGAAGTCAAAAGCAAGGCCATTTTGGACGTGCTGACAGTAGTCGGTGTGGTCGAAAAGAAAACGCATTCTTCTTCACTTGAGGAGGATGAGGCTGAGCGTGTACGTGGAGCTTTGACACGTGGCGGCAGCCGGGCACCGCGCGTTGATGTGCGGCGCGAACCGGAACGGCCCAGCATCGATCTGTCACGGGTATCCAAACCCGGTGACGTGCTGCGTGCTATTCAGGAACGCCAGGCCGCTAATGCCGCGCAAAACGCGCGGCCTGTGGTAGCTGCTGCGCCCCCACCGAAACCTGCTGCTGCAACGCCCCCGATGGCACCATCCGCATCTTTGGGGCAGCGGCCGGGAATGGTTGTTGCTGCACCGGCCCCTGTGGCTGCACGCCCGGCGGCTCCGGCAGCTCCAGCTCCGGTGGCAGCAGCTCCAACTGCAGTCCCCTCGGTACCTGTTGCTGCACCGGCGACAGGGCAAGTCAGTTCGGCTCCAACTACTTCCGAAGCCACTAAAGTCTCACCTGTGATTGCTGCATCTGCTCCAGTTGCGTCTTCTGCACCACCACAGGTAACGCCTGTAGCAGCTCGTCCTACGCCGGCTCCTGCTCCACGTCCGTTTGGCCAGGCTCAGGCAGAGGCTCGTCCGGCACCGCGCCGAATCGTACCGCTGCCGCGCCAGGCTCCGCAGATTATTGCGCCGCCGGCGATTGCGGCTAAACCGCCTTCCGGTCCTGTTGTAGCGCGGCCGCCGGTGGGTGGGGTTGCTCCACGCCCGGCAATCGCTTCTTCCGCTCCAACTGCGCCCGTTGTGGTTGCACGGCCTCCTGTAGCTGCTGCTCCACCTGTTGTAGCGCCGCCGCCGGCTCCTGTTGCTGCGCCGCCTATCGCTCCTGCTCCCGCTCCTGAGCCGGAAACGCCCGTTGTTACTGCGCCCGTTGTGCCTGAAGTTGCTGCAGTTCCGGTACGGCGCGTAATTATGCCGCAGACCGGCCCAAGGCCTGTGTACACAGCCCCGGTACCGGTAGCACGGCCTGTGCCACCGCCAAGCAGCGCACCAGGTATGGGTGCGAGTGCAGGCCCCGGTGGTCCCGGAAGTGTTCAGCGCGGTCGGCCTATATTTGATCGACGCCCCGGTGGCCCTCCTGCGGGTGCCGCTGCCGGCGGCTATGGACAGCGCCCCAGCGGCGGTTATAACGGCCCGCCTTCACCTGCGGGTGGCTATGCAGGTCCGGGCGGGCCTGCCGGTGCGCGCCGACCCATGCACCCAACGCGGCCCGGTTTTGCTCCGGGTGGCCCCGGTGGGCGGCCCGGCGGCCCCGGTGGTGGTCCCGGCGGCACGCGGCCTGCCTTTGGCGCACCGCGTCCCGGTGGTTTCGGCGCACGTCCCGGTGGCGCTGGTGGTGCCGCAGGCAGTCCTCCGCCAATGGGCGAGGCACCGCGTCCGCAGCGCCCCAGCGGCCCCAAGGGTCGTGGGCGTCAGCAGTACCCCAAGAGCAAGGAAGGCCCAATGAAGGGCTTCAATCCGCCGCCGCGGTATGGCGGTGCGATGATGGCCTCAAGCGAGCCCCTGCCGATCACCCGCACCATCACGATCACTGAAGGCATCAGCGTCAAGGACTTGGCCGAGAAGCTCGACGTACGCGGCAAGGACCTGATTGCATCCCTGCTGATGCGCGGCGTGTTCGTCACGGTCAACCAGTCGCTTGACGGCGAGCTGGTAAAGGATGTCGCGCGCCAGTTCGGTGCCGACACTACTGTCATCACGTTTGAAGACGAGATGGCGAACGAGTCAATCGAAAACATCCTGGCGCAGGACAATATCGACGAGCTTGAAGTTTCGCGCTCACCGGTAGTCACCGTCATGGGTCACGTCGATCATGGCAAGACCTCGCTGCTTGACGCTATCCGTGAGACGGACGTAGCCGGCGGCGAGGCAGGCGGCATCACGCAACATATTGGTGCCTATAAGGTAAAGATCGCCAAGCCGGATTCGCCTGCCTTTGGACGCGAAATCGTCTTCCTCGACACGCCGGGTCACGAAGCGTTTACCCGTATGCGTGCTCGCGGTGCCAAGGTCACGGATATTGTCGTGATCGTGGTGGCAGCAGATGATGGCGTGATGCCGCAGACGCTTGAGGCGGTCGACCATGCCAAGGCAGCAGGTGTGCCGATCATTGTGGCCGTCAACAAGATTGACAAGCCCGAGGCAAATCCGGATCGCATCAAGCAGCAGCTTGGCGACCGTGGCGTGGTCCCCGAATCCTGGGGCGGCGACACCATCTTCGTCGATGTATCCGCCAAGAAGCGTCTGAACCTGGACCTGCTGCTTGAAAACATCTGCCTTACCGCGGATGTTGCCAACCTGCGGGCTACGCCGGGCCGGTCTGCGGTCGGGACCGTGGTTGAAGCAAAGCTTGACCGTGGCCGCGGTGCTGTCGCCTCCGTGCTTGTTCAGAACGGAACCCTGCGTGCAGGGGACTCGTTCATCGTCGGCAACACATTCGGCAAGATTCGGGCCATGTTTGACGATCGCGGACGGGCCATTGAGATTGCCGGACCTTCGACACCGGTCGAGATTCTCGGTTTGGAATCCATGCCGGATGCGGGCGATACCTTCCTGGTGGTCGCCGACCGCGACAAGGCCAAGGGCATCGCGCAGTACCGCAAGCTCAAGGAGCGCGAGGCTACGCTTTCGAAAAGTTCGCGTGTGTCGCTTGAGGGCCTGGCCGACCAGATCAAGATGGCCGGGATGAAGGAGCTGCCGCTGATCCTGAAGGGCGACGTGCAGGGCTCGGTGCAGGTGCTGGCCGACTCGCTGCAAAAGATGTCGACCGAAAAGGTACGCATCAAGGTCATCCACTCCGGTGTGGGCGCGATCACCGAGTCCGACGTGCTGCTGGCGTCTGCCTCGAACGCGATCATTATCGGGTTCAACGTGCGGCCGGAGCGTAAATCAGCCGATCTCGCCGATCAGGAGAATGTCGAAATTCGGTTACACTCGATCATTTACGAGCTGCAGGATGAGATTCGCAAGGCCATGCTCGGGCTGCTCGACCCGGTCTTCCGCGAGAACTTCCTGGGCAAGGCCGAGGTCATGGAGGTCTACCGGATTCCCAAGGTGGGCACCATCGCCGGCTGCCGCGTCACGGACGGCTCCCTGCGGCGCGACTCCGAGGTGCGCGTGATGCGCGGCGGCACGGAGGTCCACAAGGGCCGCCTGCAATCGCTCAAGCGCTTCAAGGACGATGCCCGCGAGGTCACCAACGGCATGGAGTGCGGTATCGGCGTGGCGGGCTTTAGCGATCTGCAACCTGGGGATGTGATTGATGCGTTCACCACGGAGCGGATGGCGGCGGAGTTGACTTCGGTCAAGCCTGTGCCTGTCGGGGCGAGTGCTGTGAACTAGGTTGGTTGTTGTTTGGAGAAGGCCCGCGCGTAAGCGCGGGCCTTTTTGTTTATTAGCCTCCTATTGAATGCGCGTTTACGAGTTCTCATCCGGCTAGCTTTCTGGAACCTTGAAGTGTGGGTTATCCACTCTCGTTTAGTGTCCTATTCAGCAGTAAAGCTGTGTCCACCTGTCAGACCATAATCAACGACACCCGCGCAGTGAGAAGTATTTTGCTCCTGGATGAACTTTTCGGCTATTCAGCCCGAATATCAGGTTGGAGGCAGACGTTGATTCTTGAGCCAAAATTTGGGAAAGAGTGGGCGTGCGATCCTGAAGCTTTTGAAACGATATACCGTGAGAATGCACCAAAACTGCGGGCTTTCCTGCGGCAGATCGTTGGGTCATCACAAACCGCAGAAGATCTGACACAGGAAATCTTCACTCATTTTTGGAGCCACCCGGATGGGTTCGATCCCAAACGCGGAAGCATCCGTGCCTACCTTTTCGGCACAGGACGACACCGAGCTGCGGAATGGTGGCGGCGGAGCAAACCTCAAATCCCCTTGCTTGAGGACAGATATGCGGCCTCCAATCCGGAGCGTGAATCTTTAATCGCAAATGCTTTGCAACGCCTGCCTGAAGAACAAAGGACATTGCTATGGCTGCGTGAAGTTGAAGGCCAATCGTACACCGAACTAGCACTCATCTTCGACATTCCAGTAGGAACAGTTCGATCGAGATTGTTCATGGCGCGGCAAGGATTACGGGAGATTTGGCTTAGTACAGCCAAGGGAGACTTGCATGAGGTGCGGTGAAGTTAAGCAGTACATATCGGCTTTGTATGACGGAGAAGCAGTGCCGCTGCAAGCAGCAGAACATGCGGCCCACTGTGCGGATTGCCAGAAGTTACTGAAGGAGTATGCCGAGGTGGGAGCCACACTGCGCAGCTACGGCAGCCTCCTGGTCGCAGAACCGGTTCCGGATCGCACATGGCTCACAACAAACCGAAACAAAACGATGTGGTGGGAGAAAGGGTTGGAAATGATGCGTATACCAAGGGTTGCATTCGCTTGCCTTGTTCTATTGCTGATTGGTGTAGGTTCACGTTTGGCGTTAGTCGAAGTCCGTGCGCATGAGGATGGCTCGGTGCTGATGCTGAAGCTCACACCCGCGCAGGGTGACAGCGTCTTGTGCGATGTGTCAACAGTCGATACGAGCCATGATCACTGCGGGGGGCTTGCGCAAATAGATAAAACAAACCTGTTCTATACCGTAAAAGCATTGCGGAAAGACAGCAGCCGTGTACTGCTATCTATCCGCTCCAAAGTCACTCCTCTGGGACCTGCCGGCTACGGTCCAGATACAGCAGATACTTTGCCGGAGATGCAGGCTTGGTTCACTCCGGGAGAAACTATTTCATTGCCCAATACAGGAGAACTCAAGCTCGTCCTGACGGGTCAATGGGCTGACCACGTTCCGGTGACACCCGGAGGCAATCAGCTGCTCGACCCGGGGCCAAATGAAATTAGATTTACCTCACCGCTGCTCCTGAAGAACAACGTGGTAGCAGGAGACATGATGAACGGCAGCGCACATGCCGAACAGCCTGGAGACGGTGTTTTTCTCTTTATACCCGGGGAGGGGCGCTTCCTGCTCTCATCTATGCCGGTTGCCGGCGCGGTTACGGCTCAGGTGGAGCTCAACCGAGTCTCCTTCGAGAGCAACGGACAAGCGTATGTCATTGTTACCGGAATGCCGGTAAGTCGTAAGGAGAAGCTATGGGTCCTTCATGATGTTGCATATAAGCCCTCATCCGAATCAATGCAAGTTCCGATTATTGGCGCTGGACCTATCACCAAGCTCCACTAAGTTGAAGAAGGCGAACGCAGCAGAGCGGTTTCGTCTCTTTCGTCTTAGTAAGTAGAGCCTCTTCCACCAGATGGTTCTACCTTAACAAGGGGCTTTGTAGGCTGAAGCCCTTTGTTACGCATCCAGTATTGATCAACCCCTACAAATTCTAACGAGCCCAATCATTTTCTAGTAAGCCAAATAGACTCACATACTTGTAAGCAGTCTAGGATCTGCGTTCGTGGCAACTACAGCCACCGCAGCAACCGCGAAGCCACCAGCAGCACAATTGTGAACGCCGTCGTCATCCCGGCCACGATCAACGCGGCATGCGGGCTATCGACGAAGGGCAGACCCTTGATGTTCATGCCGTAGATGCTGCTCACTACCAGCGCGGGCAGGGTGATGGTGGAGAGCACGGTCAGCACCTTCATGACCTCGGTGGAGCGGTTGGCGATGCCTGTCAGGTAGATGTCGAGCGCGTTGTTGAGCAGGTCGCGCTGTGTCTCGACCGTGTCGAGAAGGCGCGAGATGTGGTCGTACAGGTCGCGGAGGTAGAGTTGTTGCTCGCTGCTGAGCGGGATGCCGGAGTCGCGCTGCAGGTGCATGCCGGCGTCGCGCGTGCTGCCAAGCAGGCGGCGTGCATCGACCAGTCTGCGCTTGACCGCGAAAATGTCTTGCAGCAGGTCGCGCGTTGAGGTGACGACATGATCCTGCAAGGCGTCGATTTTCTCGTCGAGCGCGTCGATGACCGGGAAGTAGGAATCGACTACCGAGTCGAAGACAAGGTAGAGCAGCCGGACCGGATTTTCGCAGTCGCGCTCCACTTCCGCCCGCCGCAGGACCGAGGCAATCTCTTCCCGACCTGTATCGGCCACCACGATGAAAAACTTCTCTTCGTCAGGGCATTTCTGGTCGTGGCTGGCGAACAGGACGATCTTGCGCTTCCGCATTTCGTCGCCCGGCTCCCTCCTGGGCTCATTTCTGAGCTCATTTTTAGGCTCATCCCTAAGCTCACTCCTGGGCTCACGTCTGGGTTCAATCTTTGGCTCAATCTTGAGTTGATCGCCCGGTTCGCTCTCACCGCCCGGCGTGCGCATGGTTTTGAGCAGCGCGAAGGTGTAGCCGCGGGTGCTCTCAACCTTGACGCGCTCGCCCGCGCTGCGAGCGTCTTCCATGTGCAGCGGGTGGAGATGAAAGCGGGTTGCAAGCGCATCGAGCTCCGGGTCGTCCGGATGTGTGAACTGGTACCAGGCCATGGCCCTGCTTCCCATTTTGGAATTCAAGGCCGAAGCCCTCGCAGAGAGTAGCAGCCTGGGCGGTACTTGCGAAGCTACAATCGCGGCATGGCTTTCGATCTATCCGCAGTACAGGCCGCGTTGCGTGAGCAGGAGATGGACGCGTGGCTCTTCTACGACCACCACGGACGCGACCCTCTGGCGTACCGCATCCTGGGCCTGCCGCTGGCCTCGCATGTAACGCGGCGCTGGTACTACCTGGTCCCGGCGCAAGGGGAACCGCGCAAGCTGGTGCACCGCATTGAGGCAGGGAAGCTGGATGCGCTGCCGGGCTTGCTCGAAAAATACTCGTCATGGCAGGAGCTGGAGGCGCAGCTCCAAACCATGCTTGCAGGCCACACGCGCATCGCCATGCAGTACTCGCCGCGCAACGCGATCATGTACGTGTCAATGGTAGATGCGGGCACGGTGGAGCTGCTGCGCGAGTGGGGCAAGACGGTGGTGAGCTCCGCCGACCTGATCAGCCGTTTTGAGGCTGTGTTGAGCGCGGAGCAGATTGCGAGCCACTACACGGCGCAGCGGGCGATTGACGGGATTTTGCCCGCTGCCTGGCAGTGGCTGCGAGGCGAGCTTGATGCAAGCCGCCCGGTGAGCGAGTACAGCATGCAGCAATGGCTTGCCGGTGCGCTGCGCCGCGAGCGGCTGGTCTGGGAGCATGGGCCGAATGTGTCGGTGAATGAGAATAGCGCGGACTCGCACTATGACCCGATGCCGGAGAGCTCGCGCACAATCCGTAATGGGGACTTTTTGCTGGTCGACATATGGGGGCGCACCGATGTTCTCGGCAGTGTTCATTACGATGTGACCTGGACCGGCACGGTAGGGCGTGCTCCGTCGGAGCGGGAGCAACTTGTTTTTGCAGTCGTGCGGGATGCGCGCGATACCGCAATTGCCGCCGTGCAGGAGGCATTTGCGAACGGGCGGCCCATCGCCGGCTGGGAGGCTGATGCAGCGGCTCGGGCCGTAATTACAAAGGCAGGCTTCGGCGCGGAGTTTACGCACCGCACCGGCCATAACATCGCTGCGGAAATCCATGGAGCGGGCGCGCACCTGGACAACCTTGAAACGCATGACGAACGGCTGATCTTGCCGTATACCTGCTTCTCCGTCGAGCCCGGCGTGTACCTGGACACGTTCGGCATTCGCAGCGAGATCAACATGATGACCTCGCGCAGGGAAGCCGCGGTAACCGGGCGCATTCAGCGGGAGCTCGTGCGCATTTGATGGCTCGCTCAGAAGGGTGGATGCGCGCGGGTGCATGGGCATGGCTCGGCTGCCTGCAGTTTTTTGTTGCGGAGCAGGTGGCGCGATTTGGCTGGCAGGGGCATTACAGCTTTCGTTCGAACTACATCAGTGACCTGGGTGCGCGAAGCTGCACGGCGGCTATCTGCTCTCACTGGCACGCGTTGATGGATGGGTCATTTCTGCTGCAAGGCTTGCTGATAGCTGCCGGGGCCGTGCTGCTGCCGCGCCGCGTGTCGCCGGGAGCACTGGGCTGGGCTTCTCGGGCGCTGCTGCTGCTCTCCGCGCTGGGGGTGGCGGTAGTGGGCTACTCGCCGGAGGACGTGGATACCAACCTGCACATCTCAGGAGCGAGATTGCACTTCGGTTGCGGCAGCCTGGCGATGCTGCTATGGGGACTTGCAATCACCGTGCGGCGGCATGGAACACCTGGCGCGGTGCCGGCATTTCTAGCAGCGGGTATTGCAATCTTTGGCGACATACTGCTGTACCTTGGCGCTGGTCCAATACAAAACATGCTGGGTGCCGGGCTGGTGGAACGGCTAGCCGCATACCCGCTTCCGTTATGGCTGGCATGGACCGGGTGGACACTGCTGCGCGAGCGGCGTAAAACCGGCTACCGTGATTTATAGTCAGGGAGATGCCTGACACACGCGTACATACCGGTAGTCCTGTTTCAGCAGCCCTGCTGCTAGGCTGGCTAATTCCCGGGGCGGGCCACCTGCTCACCCGTCACTGGGTGCGGGCACTCCT
The DNA here is from genome assembly GCA_964236655.1 of uncultured Acidobacteriaceae bacterium. GTDB lineage: Bacteria > Acidobacteriota > Terriglobia > Terriglobales > Acidobacteriaceae > EB88. The sequence continues at coordinate 21,250 of CAXSFX010000017.1, forward strand.
GCTGTTTGCCGCTATTACCACGTTATGGTGGCTTGGGATCGCCATGAACGGTCGGCTGTACCTGCCGGGCGGCGAGGACCCTTTAAGTTTGCTTGGTTTTGCGGGAGATCTTGGCTCAGGCCTCTTTTACCTGATTGGTTTTGCGGGTGGCATGGGCCGCGGAGTTGTTCAGGTGACGACAGCCGATTACGGCACAAAGTTTATCGTGGTAGCGAGCCTGCTGAATATCATCTCCGCAGTTGATGCGCACAATCTGCGAATTGGCCGCAAGAGAAGCGGAGTCACAGCTTGAGTTTCACGCCTTCACACTTTACGGCAGTGCTGCTGTTTGCTACTTGCGCCTCCATCGTCTTCGGGATCACACAGCGCACCACTACACGCGCCATGGTGCGATATGGAGCATTCTGCTGGGTCGGCTTTGTCGGCGTGGTAATCGCGGCAAGCTGGCTTATGTATTTCGTGCGGCATTAGCCGTTATCCGGCTGCATTTGGCTGTAGCACCAGCTCGCCTTCATGGCGAACGGTCAGGCTGGGTGCAGGGCGTGGAATAGCAGCAGTGTGCAAGCTGGTCCACACCATGGCATCGAAGCGGTGCCGCTCAACGAAGCCGACACGCCGGTAAAGCGCGGCTGCGCGATCATTGCCGCCGCTCACTGTCAGAGATAGAGTTTGTATTCCACGTTCGGCAAGCGAGTGTGCGGCTACATCAAGCAGCAGTGTACCCAGGCCGGCACCCCGAGCCCGCGCAGCTACGCAAAGCTGTGTAACGTGCTCATCACTTTGGCGTACTCGGGAGCACAGTACCAGCCCGGCTAGTGTGCCGCTGGCATGGTGCGTCAGCACTTGAGAAGCGCCTGGATCAAAAATACCGCAGCCGGGAAAGCGGATGATGTTGTGAAGAAAGCGCAGCGATCCGGCCACTGAGCGGTACTGATCGTTGATGGTACTGTCCAGGTGGCCCTCATACGCACTGGCAATCAGCGAGCCGGCCGGCTGAAAATCGTCTTCCTTCCAAGTGCGCAGCTCCATGCCGTGCGCTTGCAATTTGCGCTCGCGGGAAGCGAAATCGGCAGGCGGAAGCCGGCGCAAATCGAAGTCCATGAAGATGCGATCGAACACGGAAAACCCGGCTTCGCGGAAGAGTCCGGCATGCAGCTCATGCGCATGGAGCAGCAATTGTGACTCAATGCGCTCGACGCCGGGAGAGTGTTGTAGAAGTTCGATGAGGTGCTTGAGCAGCACGGTTTCTATTTCGGTTTGCGAGCGGCCATGCTGGCTGTCACTTAGAGCAAACACATCACCAATGACGGCTTTGCGATCCTCATACACGCAGAAGGTGTAACCGACTACCCGACCGGCCTCAACGGCAGCAAAGCCGGGCAGTACGCGCGCGTCAAGGTATTGCAAAAGCAGGTTGACAGAGCCTGCGTAATCCCAATGCAGCCGGTCACCCCAGACACGGCTCTCTGCCTCTAGCACAGGCCGCAGACTTTTCGCGGAAAAATGCCGGAGGTCAAGGATTTCAAGCTGTGCTGGTGCGGTCACGAGCAAGTCCTACCCTGTGTAAAGGATACTCGGAAGCATACTCTTCCGCTGCCTATCTCTACGGTTTTTACAAGTCTCTAGGGTTGTTTTGCCTCAACAGCAAACACAATCAGCCCTTGTTCAGGAATCGTAAAGAGCTCCTGAAAATTTCGCCCCGCAAGCCGGGTCGGCAGCTCATTGGTATACGGCGCACGCGATACCAGCAGGTGTGCTCCCGCAGGTATAGAACCGCTGTCATAGTCGAGCACATGCTCATTGCGGTAGAACGACAGGCCGTACTTGACTTCGCGCCGAACTCGAAATACTGCCAGCGGTGTGCCAACTGGTGCAACTTTAGTAAGCTCCTCCGCGAGCGGACGTGGTGAGTAAGTAAGGTTGAGCAGCTGAATGACGCGCTTGCTGCCGGGGAGCGCGGGAACACCGAAAACCGGGCCTGCACCGAAAATGAACAGTAACAAAACAATAAGGGGAACCAGGGTTGCCGTGCGTATGCGCCCAAGGCCAAAGCGAGCCACGGTGATAAGGATAAGCAGCGCCGCGCCCAACCCCGCCATGGCAGCGGCTACCGCTATGCGAACCGGTGGATGCAAGCCGCCTCTAACCAGGTAGCTGGGGCCTAACAGGATGGCTGCTGTGAGTAGACCGACCAGGAGCGCGTGGCCGGTGAGGAGCCATGGAGACAAACCCTTGGAGCGCCTGCGGTTAAGGTAATCCCCAGTGAGGATAGTCAACGGAGGAATCGAAGGCAGGATGTAGCCGGGCAGCTTGGAATTGGAAAATGTAAAGAAGAGGATAGGCAGCAGCGCCCATAGCACCAGGAACTCCGGAAAGGCGTCACCCGCGCGCTGGAAGCCTCGATAGTGGCCTTTGGCATGGCGGGCGCTCCACTCGGCTGCACTGCCCCTGACAGCGGAAACCAGGGCAGCAATCGAAAGCACCGCCCAGGGTACCAAGGAGAGCAGCACAACAGGCAGGTAGTACCAGAGAGACTGCTGGTGCTCGTACCGGTTGGTGGCAAAGCGCTCAAGGTTATGCTCCAGGAAGAAAACCCGCAGGAAGTTGGGATTGCGATGCTGCACCGCAATGAACCACGGCAGCACCATGGCAAGGTAGAGCAGCGCACCCGGCCACCAGAAGGTGCGGCGCAGCACTGTCCACTCGCGCCGCAGTGCTGCGAAAGCCATGATGATGAGCAGGGCCAGAAAAGGCGCAACCGGCCCTTTTGCCAACGTAGCCGCGCCGATAAAGAAGTACAGGTCGAAAAGCCAGAACTTTGAATCGGTTTCGTACCAGGCGTACCAGCCCAGCATGCCGATGCCGAACGGGGCCGCCAGCTGCATGTCGGTAGAGGCACCACGGGCAAAGCTGAAGATGCCGATGCAGGAGGCGGTAAGCAGCGCCGCGTCCAGGTGGGCACCGGGCCGGAAGCGCTTCATATGCAGGTAGATAAGCGCGATCAGCGTAAAAGCAAAGCTGGCGGAGGGTAGCCGGGCTGCCCAGTCGGATACGCCAAACTCCTGGAAGGAGAACATGGCTCGCCAGTAGTAAAGAGCGGGCTTTTCAAGCCATGGCTTGCCGTACAGCATTGGCGTGATGTAGTCGTGGCGCATAAGCATTTCACGTGCCACCTGGGCGTAGCGAGGCTCATCGGCACCGACCAGGCCAAGACCTGCTCCACCGAACACCGGGACCAACCCATAGAGAAAAAGAAAAAGGGTCAGGGTAACCAGCGTGAACAGCTCAAGCGCTGTAGCGGGTTGCCAAAATCGGTCGCGCCACGAGATGGGGCGTGTAGCTGTTACGTTCCTGCTGGTAGACGTTTCGCCCACGTTCCTTCTTATGCCGACTGTTTGCTGCCCGTTGCTGCGGTCGAGCTATGCTCCAAACTGTACCGGATACGGCTACTCCGTGGCTTGGGGCTCCGAGGTGGGTTGCGGTGTTTGCGGATACTTGTTGCGCTTGCGGGTCCGGGTCATCAGCTCGTCGATGCGGCTTGCCATGCGTTCCGAGCGATCGGCATGGAAGGCGAGCTCCGGGATGTGGCGCTTGCCGGTGCGCGCCTTGAGCTCGGCGCGAATCCAGCCGCGGGCTGCCAGCAAGCCTTCAACCGTGCTCGTTTCAGCCTCGGGGCCGCCATCGACCTGGACATACACTTCAGCCGACTTGCCGCCGGGGTTCAGCAACACTTCAGTGACGTGCGATGAGGCAATCCGCGGGTCCGAAAGATCACCGAGGATCATGGCATCGATTTCTTCACGAATAGTTTCAGCAACCCGGTCCTGGTGGTATTTGCGCGCGCGTTGTTCCGGCATGGTTTCAATCCCTCAGTGACAGCAGTGGCACACTCTCTAGTCTACAAACTCGCACCAGCTGTCCGTGATAACGGCGCTCAGATCGGTTGCAATCCGTTCCGCTGCTGCTTCAACCTGCTGCATTTGCCCTTGAAGATAGTCGCGTGAGCCGGAGATGCCGGCAACTCCAATGGTCGCCGATTGCCAGGTAGTGGATTCGTCAAGCTCGGCAACGGAGACATTGAAGCCATGGCGCAGCTTGTCCTTGAGACTGCGCACTACCTGGCGACGGTCCTTCAAAGACTGTGCGTGCTCGATGCGGAGCTGGAGAGTAAGGGTGGCGAGAGGCATAGGAAAGGGGAAGGCTGACCAGCCCTCCCCTAAGAATACATACCGCTTGTAGTTTAACTGGCCTGCTTTACCTCGGCTTCAATTGCAGCCCACTCACCGTCATCCAGTTTGAGCGATGCCGCAGCCGTATTCTCTTCAAGATGCTTGACCGAAGACGTACCTGGGATGGGTAGCATGACAGGTGAGCGATGCAGCAGCCAGGCTAGTGCAAGCTGGGCGACGGTCGCGCCATGACGCTTGGCCGCGGTATCAAGCGGACCGCCTTCCCGCGCCAGCTTGCCGGCAGCGACCGGGAACCATGGAATAAAGGCGATGTTGTTCTTTTCGCAATACTCAAGGGTATCCTCATGCTGCCGATCGCCGATGTTATACATGTTCTGCACACTTACAATCGGCACAATGTTTTGTGCCTGTTCGATCTCGTGAGGTTTGACTTCGGACAAGCCGACATGCCGTATTTTGCCTTCGTCGCGCAGCTTCGCAATGATTCCCAACGATTCTTCCATGGGCACTTTCGAGTCGATACGGTGCAGCTGCCATAGATCGATGCGCTCAATCTTGAGCCGTCTCAAGCTCAGTTCCACACACTGGTTCAGGTACTCGGGCCTGCCCACGGGTAGCCATTGGTTTGGTCCTGTGCGAGCATTGCCTCCCTTTGTTGCCACTACCAGGCCATCCCGGTATGGGTGCAACCCTTCCGCAATCAGTACCTCGTTGGTCTCGGGGCCGTATGCGTCCGCTGTGTCGATGAAGTTGATGCCAAGTTCCAGGGTGCGCCGCAGGACGCGCTTTGCCTCATTGCGATCTTTGGCATCGCCCCATACTCCATCGCCGGTCAGGCGCATTGCTCCGTAGCCGAGCCTGTTTACAGGCAAATCGCCGCCAAGCGAAAAGCTTCCACTCTCTGCCGCGTCTACTGTTGTTTGTGTTGGTGTGCTTGTTCCCGTTGTCATGCGTTATACGATGACACCCTAAGCTGAAAGTTGCGCTCAATCTAAAGCCGACGCAGCTTCGACCCGAGCCAGTTGCGCCCGGCTTGGCGGCGCGGTCGCGTAGCTTGCCCCAAACAAGCACAGCAATGCCGCAACCAACGCCGGGAGGATAGCATCACGATTGGCGAGCATAGCCGGCAGGTGCGTGTGTACCAGGGGCGTGTCCCAGAAGACAGTAATTAGCGTGCCTGCCGCAATTGCGGAGACCGCACCGGTTGCGTTGACTCGCTTTGAGTAGAAAGCAGCCAGTACTACCGGTGTGAGTGTGGCCGAGTAGATCGTATAGGCATAGAGAGTCGCTTTCAGAATGGAACCGGTGTGCAGAGCCTGGTACAGCGACCAGATACCGAGCAGCACCACAGTGAGCCGCGAAACGATCAGCACCTGCTTGTTCGTCGCATCAGGCGCGATGTAGCGGATGTACACATCATTGATGAGGTTGGTGGCGGGCGAGAACAGGTAGTTATTAGCGGTCGAGATGACCTTGGCAAAGACTGCGCCCATAAGTAGTGCGCCCAGAAGTGTAGGTAGTGCGTGCAAGCCGGTGTAGGCGATGATTTCGCGCGGTTTGGGGCTGCCGTGCTGCAGGAGTGCCATCGTATGGCCGGTCATGGCGATCAGAACAATTACAGTTTCAAGGATGATTGTGCCGATGATCCAGCCGACAACTGCCCTGCGCGCGTCCTGCGCCGACTTTGCCGAAAAGAACTTCTGGTACATGGACTGGTTGCCGAGCATGAGCAGGCAGCTCGGGAGAAAAAGTTCCAGTGCGCGGACCGGGGCGGAAGTACCCAGAGGCGTGAAGTGCGACGCTGGGAGGCTGGCATGCACCCCGCTCCAACCGCCTGCATGGTGCAGCAGCACAGGTAGTGAGACCAGCAGAGTAGCTGTTGCCAGCAGGCCGATGAACAGGTCCATGTAGGCGACAGAACTCATGCCAGCCAGCGCGGTGAGACAAATGACCAGCGCAGCGATGATGAATGTACCCAGCTCCGGCGAAATAACTTGCGGGAAGATCAGGCTGAGTACGTCGCCGCCCCCGATGAACTGGTACGACGTGATTGCCGTGTACGCGAACAGGATCGCTATGACGCCCAGCACTCGCGCGGCCTGGCTGTAGCGTGCTTCAAGAAGATCGGGAATGGTGAACTGCGCGAACCTGCGGGCGCGTGGCGCAATGAAGTAGATCAGCAACAGTCCCGCCCAGCCACCCGCCGGCTGCCACAAGGCTACATAGCCATTGTTGTAAGCGTTTTCTGAGGTACCCAGTAGCGAACCTGACCCGATCCAGCTGGAAAGCAGGGTAAAGACGAGCACAAAAGCAGGCAGCGAGCGCCCGGCTATGAGATAGTCCTGCCGGGTACGTGTGCCGCGCACGCGCGAGAGTGAGACGGCGAGCAGGATAACCAGGATAGCGCCGAGAACGGCGGCGTAGAGCGGGCTCAACTTGGGCTTCCCTCATGCATCTGGAATGCCTGAGTGTAAATGTAAGACTCGGAAAGAAAAAAGCCGCGGAGTGGCCGCCAGCCGCGCAGACGGTTTTGTTTTCAGCTTTTTGCAGGCTTTGGACGTGGCCCAAAAATGGCAGTGCCGATGCGGATAGTCGTGGATCCTTCCTCAATGGCAACCTCAAAGTCGCCGGACATGCCCATGGAGAGCTCGTCAAAGGAGAGTTTTGGGTGCTGCTGCGCCAGGATTTCACGCAGCTCACGAAGCTGCCGGAAGCAACGGCGAGCGACTGCCGGGTCGTCCGAGATAGGCGCAACTGTCATAAGGCCGTGCAAGGGCAGGTACTCGGACAGGTCAGGGAGCTTGTCGAGAAGCCGGCGCAGTTCAGGCGCGTCCGGCTCCAGGCCTTCCTTGGCTTCTTCCGGGCTGAGCTTGATTTCAAGCAGGATAGGAAGCATGCGACCGGTACGCTGCGCCGCACCGTGCAAGCGCTCGGCCAGCTTGAGGGAGTCCACTGTGTCGATGCCTGAGAAAAGCTCAGCCGCACGCGCGGCTTTGTTCGATTGCAGGTGGCCGATGAGGTGGACTGCCGGCTTTGAGTGCGGCCCGGAAACGCCGTAGCCGGAAGTTACAAGCTGCTGGGATTTCTCGCCGAACTCCTGAACACGATTTTCCCCGAAGAGCCGATGCCCGGCAGCCGCTGCCTCAAGCAGCAGCTCGACCGGGTGTGTTTTCGAAACAGCCATCAAGCGCACATCTTCATGCTGACGGCCTGCTTTGCGGCAGGCCGTCGCGATGGCATCCTGAACGCGGCTCAGATTTTCAGCGACAGAAGGCATACCGGTGGGCAAACTTACTGCCCATGCTCTTCAAGGTATTTTTCCGCTTCAAGCGCGGCCATGCAGCCGGAGCCTGCTGCCGTGATCGCCTGCCGGTAGCGGCGATCCTGCACATCACCGCAGGCAAATACGCCCGGAACGCGAGTCATGACATTGTCGCTGGTACGGATATAGCCGTCATCATCAAGGTCGATCTGCCCTTTGAAGGCTGTAGCGTTCGGCTCGTGCCCGATACCGAGGAACAGCCCGGAGAGGGGCAGGTCGGTGAGCTCATCATTGCGGCGGTCGCGCAGGCGGACACCCTTGACCTCCATCTCCTCGACCCCTAGCACTTCCTCAATCATCACGTTGGTGCGGAACTCAATCTTGTCATTCGCCTTTGCCCGCTGAAGCATGATGGGTGAGGCGCGGAACGTGTCCGACCGGTGCAGCAGGGTGACCTTGGAGGCAAAGCGGGTTAGGAACAAGGCTTCCTCCATCGCGGAGTCGCCGCCGCCGACCACTGCAATCTCCTTGCCGCCGAAAAAGAAGCCGTCGCAGGTGGCGCAGGAGGAAACGCCGTGGCCGATAAGCGCCTGCTCTGACGGCAGGTTGAGCCAACGCGCAGACGCGCCGCTGGCGATGATGAGCGAGTGGGTGAGCACCGTTTTCTTACCGAAGTTGAGCACAATGGGGTGCTGAGACAAGTCGACGGAGGCGAGATGCCCCGTCTGGAACTCGGCACCGAAGCGTGAGGCTTGTTGCCGCATGTTCTCAATAAGATCGGGACCCTGGATGCCCTCGGGCCAGCCGGGAAAGTTTTCAACCAGAGTGGTGATAGACAGCTGCCCCCCGGGCTCATGGCCTTCAATAACCAATGGGCTCAGGTTGGAGCGCCCGGTGTAAATAGCGGCTGTGAGCCCGGCACAGCCGGAGCCGAGGATGACGACATTGCGAACGCTGTTCTCTGCTTGCAGTTCCATAGAAGGTGTCTTTCATTTTACCCGGCATGCCGAGAAGGGTTGCGCCTGAACAAGGCTCAGTAAAGGATGCGAAATGCCCTGGGACGATGCAGAGCAGCCCGGGCGCTTTACCATGACAACATGGCAAACCTGACCCTGGTATATGGCATGCGGTTGTTGCCGGCGGACGAAATCGCCGGCGTGAGTGACGCCCCCGTGGCGCTGAAGAACGGCAACGAAGCACGTGTAACCATGCACATCCTGGAGGGGTCGCGGGAGCAGATTGAGGCGCAATTGCGGCAGAGTATCGACGCGTTCTTCGACTTCTTCCCTGAGATTTAACCTCACTGCGGGCGTGTGGCCCCTGAATTGCCTCCCCGCTTGTATGCCTATATCGGACGGTTTCATGTCTTCTTATGCAGCATGAAGCATGGTGCGCAGTTAGAAATGTTGTGGGCTGTGCCAAATCGGCACAGCCTTTTCTCTTGCTCCCAGAGTGGTCCAGGGCTTGATTTCACAGTGCAGATTGCTCTCATGTGAAGGGCAGAACCATGGCGAAATGGAGTTGCGCAAGGGTGATGCTGCCCGGCGCAACCGGGAGACTCTGCCATGTACCGTTTGCCTGCACTGCTTGTATCGGCACTTTGCTTTCTCTTCATCACTGGTAATGTCATGGCGAGCGGGCCGCAATGGGTCGCGGGGGTGAACTACTTCAACCCGGCTGCCAAAGGCACACCGGTAGTGTGGGCAGGCGGGCAGGTGAGCTACTACCTGGATCAGGGAGCGCTTTCGAGTTCCGTATCGAGCAGCCAGGCGGCAAGTCTGGTGGCAAATGCGGCGGCTGTCTGGTCAGGGGTGCGGACCGCTGCCGTGGCCATCACGTACGGCGGATCGCTGAGCGAGGATGTGAGCGGCAGCAATGTGACGGCGAACGTGCCTGCGGGCACCGGGGCGACACTGCCGACAGATGCGCAAGCGTCTGCAACCGGCAAACCGGTGGCGGTAGTGTTTGACGCCGATGGAAGCGTCATTGATGACATCTATGGCACCGATGTAAATGGCCATGGGGCCAGTGACCCGAGCAATTGCACGCAAACCGGCGTGTACACAACAGTCGATAACTTCTCAACAAGCGGCACCATTGCACATGCTTTGATCCTTGTGAACGGACGCTGCGCAACTACAAGCGACTTGCAAGGCTTGCTGCAGTACGAGCTGGTGCGCGCCTTTGGGCGGGTGCTGGGGCTGGATTGGTCGCAGGTAAACGAGGCCATGTGGCAGACCAGCAGCCCGACCAGTGATGGCCTGGCGGGCTGGCCGATGATGCACCCGTCTGAGCGGCTATGCACGGCTTCCGCAACCAATTGCCTGCCGAGCAACAACACATTGCGGCTTGACGATATTGCAGGGCTGAACCGGCTTTATCCCGTGACATCCGCGAACGTGGGTCAATGGAACGGGAGGACCGTGACCGCGCAATCCACCATTACCGTGACGGGCACCGTGGCCTTCCGCAACGGGCAGGGTATGCAAGGTGTAAATGTAGTGCTGACGCCGCTCAACGCAACCGCAAACGGCAACGTGGCCGATTTGCGCTACACAGTGAGCGCAGTGAGCGGGGTGTACTTCCAGCATGACAGCGGCAATGCCGTGACCGGGCCGACCGATGCGCAGGGCAACGCATATGGGCGTTTCGGCACGAACGATGCCCTACAAGAGGGCTACTTTGTACTGAGCGGCGTGCCGCTGCCGCCGGGTGCGACCTCTGCCAACTACCAGCTCTCCATAGAACCGATCAACCCGCTGTATACAGGTAACGCAGCTGTGGGCCCGTATGCAGGCGAGCAGGTGACACCTTCAGGATTGGCGCAGACGGTGCAACTGGGTAGCCTGTCCGCTGGTGCGGCGGTGACACAGAACTTCACCATGGCCGATTCCGCCGATGGCACGGTAACCGATGACGGGTTTGCAGCGGAGCCGAACCTGGTACGCGGCAATGGTGAGTGGCTGGCCAAGCTGGTGAGTTACGGGCATACAGGCTGGTTCCAGTTCCACACCCGTGCTAACCGTCTGTTCACGGTAGAAGCGAGCTCGCTGGACGAGAGCGGCTTGGAGTCCGAGAGCAAGGCGGCTTCACTGATCGGCATATGGAACGGCACCGATGCGGTGGGCGCGTTGCCGGCGGTGTCAACGACGGTCCCGTTCAATGGCGCGCAAGCCGGCTTGTCGACGATTTCGGCGCAGACGCAAGCTGATGGCATGATTCGTGTAGCAGTCGCGGATGCTCGCGGGGATGGGCGTCCTGATTTCAACTATCGCGCTCGCGTGCTGTATGCCGACTCTGTGTTTCCGGCACGCCTGACATTGAACGGCGGACCGATCGTGATTGATGGACAAGGTTTCCGGCCTGGGGACACGGTGAAGCTCAATGGTGTGACCGCGGCTGTCACGGGCGTGTCGCCTACCGAGATCACAGCAGTGGCTCCGGCAGTGAATGCTCCCACCGGTACGGTGGTGCTGACGGTGCAGGACCCGCAGACGCTGGGAACCGCGCAGATTCTGGACGGGCTGGCGTATGACACGCAGGGTAGCGACGGGGTCAGGATCATCAGTGCGCCGAAGGGAACTGTAAGCCAGGGTGTGCCGCTGCCGATGATGGTGCAGGTGGTTGCAGGGGACGGCAAGACACCCGCCGGTAACGTGCAGGTGAGCTTCACAATCCCGATGGGCGCAGCGCAGATGGGCTGCGGCATGAGTCTGTGCACAGCGCTGACAAATGCGGACGGCATGGCGACCATGCTAGTGACGCCTACAACTTCTGCCGCGACACAGATCAGCGCGGCACTGTCCAATGGAGCCGCTGTGATGGCGGAGTTCGATGGGGGCACACCGCCGCAGATAGCCGCGACCAACACGCTGTACATCGCAATTGGTGCGCAAGGAGTGAGCTGGACGCCTACCGCGATTGTGTTGAGCGGCGGCACCCCGGTGCAGGGCGCATCGGTGCGCTGGAGCAATGGGGCTCCAGGTTTTCAGGCAGCAGCGACAACCAACACGGTCAGCAATGCTGCCGGCATGGCCTCTACAACGGTGACAGCGGGACCGCTCGCAGCCGGTGGTACGGCAAATGTGTATGCTTGCCAGTCGCAAAGCAGTGTGTGCGCAACCTTCACCATCAGTGCAGTACATACACAGCTGGCAACCCTGCTGCCGGTAAGCGGCGTGGGACAAAGCTTGACGGCAGGCGGTACGCCGATGCCGATCACGCTTGAAGTTATCGACGGCGGAGGGCATCCGCTAGCCGGGGCTGTAGTGAACTTCTACCAGCAGATGACAGCCTGGCAGCCTCCATGCCCCGCGCAAGGCCGCTGCCCTGCACCTCAGCAATTGGGATCACTGGCGACCCCTATGATCTCAGACGCGAATGGGTTGGTGATGCTGACACCGATGGCAAGCGGCGGGCAGGGGGTTGTAGTGAATGTGCTGGCAACAGTAGGGCAGGCCGGCACACTGAACTTCAGCGTGGTAGAGCACCCGTAAGGTTGTTGCAAAATGGAACCATACCTCAAAGGAAAAGTAGGGTATGGTTCCATCCTGAACATCAAGGCTGACCGGCGACTACACCCGGAGCAGCGGATGCCGGTGCGACAGGTGCATCGTCATCATCACGAATCTCAAAACCGAGCAGGTCTGCAGGGGTGCTTGCATCGGCACCGGGCCGGTAGAAAACCAGGGCACGCTTGCCTTCAAGGTGATGGCAGAAGTTGAAGTGATCTTCGCCGTACCAGAGCGTGTCGGAGAAGCCGCTTGCCATGCCATGCTGTGGTGAAAACGTGTGAAGCGTGCCGTCAATCCGCAGTTCTACTTTGTAGGGGCTGGTTGCCGTGCCGCACTGGGTAGATTGAATGACACCGGTAGCCTCTTGTGCGTGCTCTGCAAAGGGCTGCATGGCGAGTGTGACCCCGGCAGGGCGCTGCGCAGGCGGAATCTTGTCCCACAACTCTACGGCTTCGTCATGGTCCGGCCCGATCCAATGATCGGCGACGTAGCCGGCAAACCGGGCGGCCTCGGGACCGTGACCTGTAGCCAGCAGGATGCGGCCTGTAAGCAGGTGATAACCCGCGCGAAACGGTTCAAGTGATTCTGCTTTGCGCGCATTGTTGTAGGCGACTTGGTAATTGCGCTCACGGATAGCAAGCTTGGCCAGCTCTACAAAGGCAGGCGCAAAGTCCGGCTTCGTAGCAATAACCTGCTGGAGGTGTGTACGGCAGGCGACGATCTCTGCCGGAGTGGACGCGCCGGCTTCAGGCGAAAGCATGGTGGCGGCAAACAGGGAGCGGTACAGCGTGCCGTCGAGTAAAAAGGCCTTGCTAAATTCTACCAGGGCTTCGGCATCTTTGCCTTGGTGGAAGAGCAGAAATGCATGCTCTTCATGCGCGATGCCGAGTGCGGGATCACTTCCAAGAGCCGCCTCGATCAGCGGTGCTCCTCCGGTAGCATCATTGGTTGCAATATGGAAGGCACCAAGATTTACCTCGGTCTCGGCAACGGAGAGCTTGCGCACGCTATAGCTTTTCTCGTCCAGCGGTGGCGGGGCCGGCAGGACGTACGCGCTCCAGGCGAAGCGGTTCATGTAGAGGTTCCAACCCTTGTCAAAGCTCGTCATATCTCCAAAGGTTTCTACGAAGGCCTGCTTTTGCGGCGTTCCCCCTTGTATGCGATTGAAGAACTTGTTGAGCAGGGCACCGCTCTGCATATTGGGGCCGAAAGCCATGTAGTGAACCAGTGCCCAGGCGTCGGCATAGAAGATTTGCGATTCCATGTCTTTGGTGTAGTAAGGCGAGCGTGCATTGACATCAAGCATCGTCTCCACCGGCAGTAGTGGGTGCGATCGGAGGATGTCAGCGCGCTCGGTCGGGGCACCGACATAAATCTTGTCGGACTGAAAGCGTGTGTAGGCGTAGAACTCAGCCAGTCCTTCATCGAGCCATACCGGCAGCCAGTGGGCGTTCAGGTGCAGAATGGTGTGAGTGTACTCGTGGTAGACGACCTCGTGAGCTCCATTACCCCAGGTGTCCATGCGAACCAGGGCAAACTGCTTTTCCCATCCGCGATGAAATACACCGGCAAGGCGATCGCTGTGTTTCCACAGCGCCGGTTCCAGCTGCCTGGCTGTGTTCACATCCCTGGCGGCGAAGATGGTGAGTGGTGCGCCTGACTCCAGCCGAAATCCGGCAAAACGAATGGCGAACACATAACGCATTTGTTCGAACTCGGCGGCAACATCGCGCGCCTGGCGTGGTGAGCCATCAGTAAGGACGCGAAAGTGCGGACTGCGCACCTCGGTCCATGGCTTTTCCTCAGCCGAGGCAAGCATTGGCAGCAGCAGGGAGGCGCAGAGCATGGTGCATAAGCGAGATAGCATCAGCGGGATTGTGCCTTTGCATGGTGCAGCAGGTCAATCTTATTCACGTCACACTACAGTGCCGGAGTGTGAAATGGACTATCCCGGTACACCAGAAAACAAGACCAGGCAGGGCAAAGCAGCGGCATATGCGATAGAAGCAAAGGGGAAAACGGCGAAAAAGCCGCAGTGCGAGCCCGTTGCGCATCTTGATTAGAGACAAGCCGGCGATGCTGGCGTAAGGGAG
>CAXSFX010000018.1:0-34636 GCA_964236655.1 uncultured Acidobacteriaceae bacterium
TATCTGCCGACCTTGAAGATGTGTTCTTCTCGCACATCCAGGGTCTTGCCGGTCTTGCTCCAAGTGCGATGGCTGTCTAAACAAACCAGGCTGTAAGAGGGCACCCGCATGTTTCAGATCTTCTTTTTCTTTGAGCTACGCTACTGGCTCCGCTCCTGGATGCTCTGGATTTTCCTGCTCGTCATCTCGCTGATGATCTTCGGTGCAGTCTCCGCGCCCGACCAGATCACGGTAGGCGGTGCACTGGGCAACACGCACCAGAACGCGCCGTTTGTCATCGAAAACTTCTACTCTTTTATCTGCCTGCTCACGCTGTTGATGACAACGGCATTTGTAAGCTCGGCTGCTTCGCGCGAGTTCGCTTACAACACCGACCAGCTGCTGTTTGCCACGCCCATCCGCAAATTTCCGTACCTTGCCGGGCGCTTTCTGGGTGCGGCGGCTGTCTCCGTGCTGCCGCTGCTTGGCGTTTCGGTCGGCATCCTGCTGGCCAAGTACATGCCCTGGGTTACGCCCGAGCGATGGGGCGCAATCTCCTGGTCGGCTCATCTTCAGGGCATTCTTGTATTTGCGATTCCCAATACGTTGCTGTGCGCGGCAGTTATCTTTGCTATCGCGGTGCTCACGCGCAGCACGGTTGCGTCATTTGTCGGCAGTTTGATCCTGATTACGGCCTACAGTGTCGCGCAGGCGCTGACTTCAGACCTGAAAAACGAGACTGTAGGTTCGCTGATCGACCCGTTCGCCATCCGTACCTATGCGCTCGCGACCAAGTATTGGACCGTTTCGGATCGCAATCACCTGGTACTCGGCCTTACGGGACCCATGCTTTGGAACCGCGTGCTGTGGCTCGGCATCGGCGGCTTGATCTTCGGCTTTGCCTGCTGGCGCTTTCGTTTTGCGCAGCGGGCGCAGGCGGGCAAAACCGTGGCGGCAGAGAGATTTGTACCTGCCGTGGTACCAGTGGGCCCACCGGTGCTTGCATTTGGGTTTGCCGCGCACCTACGGCAATTCCTCAGCGGTACCCGGCTTGAGTTCAACTCGCTGGTGCGTTCGACAATCTTTATCGTGATTGCGCTGGCTGCGCTGCTTAACTGTCTATCGGCCATCATCTTCAACGCGACAGAAGGTTTCGGTGACACCTCGCTGCCGGTCACCTACAACCTTGTCAACCTGATTACGGGCACGCTCTACGTCTTTCTCTTCGCCATGATCACCTACTTTGCCGGGGTGCTGATCTGGGAGGAGCGCGACGCGCGTGTGGACGAGTTCTACGATGCAATGCCGCAACCGGTATGGCCGAGCTACTTCTCCAAACTGCTGGCACTGCTCGGCAGCATTGCCGTGCTGCAGTTTGTAGCCATGTTCACCGGTGTCGCCGTGCAGCTTGCCCATGGCTACCACCGGTTGCAACCGGGGCTCTACCTGGAGACGCTGTTCGGGATCGACTTCACAACGTTTCTGTTCTTCGCGGTGCTGGCATTCTTCTTTCACGTCATCTCGCCGAACAAGTTCATCGGCTACTTCCTGTATATCGTTTTCGCCATCCTCAATCTTTTCATCTGGAACCCGCTGCACATCGCTACCAACCTGGTGCAGTTCGGCAGCCGCCCTTCCATGACGTACTCCGACTTCTTCGGCTACTCGCCCTACATCCGCTCGTGGGCGGCGTACACCCTGTACTGGACAGCCTTTTGCGCGATCCTCGCGGTACTCAGCATCCTTCTATGGCAGCGCGGACGCGACACGGCATGGAAGATGCGCTTCTCGCTTGCCCGGCAGCGCATGCGCGGGCCTGTACCTGCGGCTCTTGCCGTATCTGTGACGGTGTGGGTTGCACTCGGCGGCTGGATTTACTGGAATACTGAGGTCCTGAACCATACGCATAGCGAACACGACAACGAGTTAGTGCAGTCCGATTACGAGAAGACCTACAAACGCTATGAGAAGCAGATGTTCCCGCGCGTTACGGATATAAAGTACGCGATCGACCTGCAGCCGGAAACAAGCAGCATGACGCTGCATGGCACTGCACAAATAAAGAATGAAACCGCCGTGCCCATGCAGGCGATCCACTTTACAACCAGCAGTAACGACGACTACCGCACCGACATTGAGCTGCCCGGCACCCGGCTGGTAAAGGATGACGCGCGACTTTCATACCGCATATACAAGCTGACCGTACCCATGCAGCCTGGGGAAACGCGCACCCTGCACTACACCGTGCAAACAGTGCGCCACGGCTTTCAGAACGCAATCACCAACGTGCGCGTAAACAGCAACGGAACTTTCTTTGACAATGATGTGGTGCCGCACATCGGCTACCAGCAAAACCGGGAGCTGAGCGACACCAACAAGCGCCGCACCTACAAGCTGCCGCCGACCCAGCTGATGCCCGTACTTGAGGCAAATTGCACGGCGGACTGCCGCAACAGCTACCTCACCAATAGCTCCGACCTGCTCAACGTAGAGACAGTCATCAGCACCGCGCCCGGCCAAACCGCCATTGCACCCGGCTCGCTCCTGCGCACATGGAGCGCCAATGGCCGCAGCTACTTCAACTACAAGCTCGATCACCCGGAGTACAACTACTACGCATTTCTGTCAGCGAACTACCAGATAGCACGGCGCGATTGGAACGGCGTCAAGATCGAGGTCTACTACCTGCGCGAGCATCCCTGGAATGTGCCGAAAATGCTCGACGCCGTGCAGCAATCGCTCAGTTACTACTCCGCCAACTTCTCGCCGTATACGCAGCGTGAAGCGCGCATCATCGAGTTTCCGCGGGTAGCCAGCTTCGCGCAGGCGTTCCCCGGCACCATGCCGTATTCGGAGTCGATCGGCTTTATCGCCAACCTTGAGCATCCGGATGACATCGACAAAGTGTTCTTCGTAGTCGGCCACGAGATGGGCCACCAGTGGTGGGCTTACCAGGTGCTTGGCGCAAACATGGAAGGCGCGACGTCTCTGTCTGAAACACTATCCCAGTACTCGACCATGATGGTGATGGAGAAGCGCTACGGACGCGACCAGATGCGCAAGTTCCTGGCCTACAACATGGACGGCTACCTGCGTGCACGCGGCCGGGAGCTGATCAAGGAAAGGCCGCTGCTGAAGGTTGAGGCGAGCCAGGGCTACATTCACTATGACAAGGGTGCTGTGGTGATGTACTACCTGCGCGAGATGATCGGCGAGGATGCGGTGAACCGCGCGTTGCGTAAAGTCATCGCGGAGTACGCCTACAAAGTGCCACCGTACCCGACTTCCCACGCGCTTGCCGATGCGCTACGCGAACAGACGCCGCCCGAGCTTCAATACCTGATCACGGACTTGTTCGACGACATCACCGTGTTCTCAAACCGTGCGACCGAGGCCAGCGCCCGCAAGCGAGCCGACGGGCGCTACGACGTAACAGTGCACGTGGAGGCCCGCAAGTTCAAAGCAGACGCGCAGGGTGAAGAGCGCGAAGTACCGGTAAATGACTGGATCGAAGTCGGCGCGCTTGCGGCACCTGCCAAGGGGCAGAAGAACGGCGAGGTGCTGGCACGGCAGCGTGTCCACATGGGAAGCGGCACGGGCACGTACAGCTTCGTCACAAGCAAGCAGCCGGACAAGGCGGGAATCGACCCGTTGCTGCTGCTGGTGGACCGCATACCTGAAGATAACCTGCACAATGTAACTGTGGCGCAGTGAGCGGCAGCGCAGCTTACTTGGCCGCAGCCTCCAGGATGATGTACATCACTGTCACACCGACAAGGATGATGACGATGTTGCGTACAGTATGCTTGTGCCTGGCTGGTTGGTTGTGCGCGACAGGCGGCCCTGTTTGTGGATCCGCCAAGACAATAGCCAAGTGCAGCGGCTCCCCCTGCACTCCGGCGATGTGAGCTTGCACGTTAAAAATGCAGGCGGCAACAGGCCGTACCGCTGCACCTGAAGTGAAAAGAATTAGGGAATATGCTAGAAACTTTCTCATCATGATCCCCTTCATAATGACGGCGAACCTAAACATATATGGCTACAAACTTCAGTGGTGCGACCTGGAAGCCGCGCAGCAGCAGGCTACCGCGCACTGGCTGAAATTGCGAGCCAAGTGTGGCAAACACAACCCGCTTCATGGCTTACCCCTTGGCCAGCTCGCGCGCCCGTTCCGTGGCGCGCATCACGGCCTTGATGAGCGTCACGCGCAGGCCGCCTTCTTCAAGCTCCAGGATGCCGTCGATGGTGCACCCGGCAGGCGTGGTCACGGCGTCCTTCAGCAGCGCCGGATGGTAGCCGGTGTCAAGCACCATGCGCGCCGCGCCGAAGGTGGTTTGTGCAGCCAGCAGTGTCGCCACATCGCGCGGCAGCCCAACTTTGACACCTGCCTCCGCCAGCGATTCCAAAATGATGTAGATAAATGCAGGCCCGCTGGCCGAAAGCCCGGTGACCGCGTCCATGTGCTTTTCGTCCACTATGACAGTTCGCCCGACAGTGGCGAAGATGCGTGAAGCCAGGTCCATCTGCGCGTCGGCGACGTAGCGCCCGCGGCACAGCCCGGCAATGCCCGCGCCCAGCATGGAGGGCGTGTTCGGCATGGCGCGAATGACCGCGATTTCCATACCGGCTGCTTCCTCAATCGCCTCGGTGCGGGTGGAGGCGGCGACCGAAATCAACAGCTTGTCAGGCGTCAGCGCCGGGCGGATGCGCCGCACCAGCTCTTCCATCTGGAACGGCTTGACTGCCAGCAGCACGATGTCAGCTCCCTGCGCCGCGTGCAGATTGTCGGTGGTGACCTCAACTCCCCACTGCGTCGATAACACAGTCGCTCGCTCCGCATGGGCTACGGTCGCCGTGATGTCATCAGGCGCAAACAACTGCTGCTTCAAGAACGCCTGCAGCAGAATGCCGCCCATCTTGCCTGCGCCCAGCACTGCAATGCGCTTTCCTTCCTCGTTCACTTTGCCGCTCCTGTTCCCTGCCGTGTAATCCACTGCGTCATGCGGGTTTCAAGTACATCCATCGGCAACGGTCCGGCGTCAAGCACCTTGTCGTGGAAGCTCTTGTAATCAAAGCGACTGCCGAGCGCCCCTTGCGCTTTGGCTCGAAGCTTCAGGATTTCCAACTGGCCTATTTTGTAGCCCAGTGCCTGCGCGGGCCATGCAATGTAGCGATCTGTTTCCGCCTGCACCGTGGCTTCATCAAGCCCGGTATGCGCGTGGAAGTAGTCCACCATCCCCTGCCGGGTCCAGTGCTGCGAATGGACCCCGGTGTCCACCACCAGGCGCACAGCGCGCCACAGATCCGCGTCCAGCCGTCCATAATCCGAGTAGGGATCGCTGTAAAAGCCCATGTCTTTGCCCAATCGCTCAGCGTATAGACCCCAGCCTTCAGTGTAGGCGGTGTAGTAGGCGTACTTGCGAAACTCAGGTAATCCGGTCAGCTCTTGCGCAATGGAGATTTGCAGGTGGTGGCCCGGAACGCCTTCATGGTAAGCAATGGTTTCCACGTTGATCAGCAAGCGGTGTACCGCGTCGTAACCGTTGACAAACACTTTGCCGGGCCGTGAGCCATCTACCGTGCCTTCCATGTAGTAGGCGGGCGGCTGCTCCTTTTCAGAGTAGGCAGGCACGGCTTCAAGCGCCAGCGGAGCCTTGGGCAGTGTGCCGAAGTAGCCGGGCAGCCTGGGCCGCATGCCGTCCACATACTTGCTGTAGGCAGCAAGCAGCGCCTCCCGGCTTGCCGGATGCTGCTTGGGGTCGGCGGCCACCGCAGTGCGCAGAGCAGCAATATCCGCAAAGCCGAGCTTTTTCGCAATCGTCAGAATTTCTGCTTCGTCGCGTGCCACCTCGTCCAGGCCAATCTGATGGATCTGCGCCGGGGTCAGTGCGGTGGTGGTGCTCTGCTTCACGCGGAACGCATAGTAGCTGTCGCCGTCGGGCAGCGACCATACGCCCGGCTCGGCGCGACCGGCAGGGACATACGTGCTCTCAAGGAACCTGGCAAAGCGCGTGTACGCGGGCAGCACATCCTTGGTGACGGCTGCCAGCAGCTCGGCGCGGATGCGCGCTTGCTCGTCCGCCGGGATAGCGGCAGGCAGCTTGGCAAGTGGGCGAGCAAACGGGCTGTCTTCAGGCTTTTGCGCGGCCAGGGTCTGCGTCTGTCGCAGCACCTTTTCAAGCAGAAATCTGGGTGGCACACGCTTGTCGTCGATGCCGGTTTCGAGAGTGTCCGTTACCTGCTGAAAGGCAGCCGGAACAGCGTGCATGCGGGCAATGTAATCGTCATAGTCCTTGACGGTGGCAAACGGGGCTACCGACTGCAGTTGCGGCAGTTCTGTTTGGACGCCGTTGAACTGGTTGACCGACATCTCCCACGGCTTGTAGATAGCCTCTTCCTGCTGCTCGACCAGGTTGCGGAGCATAAGGTTTTTCGACAGCTGCTCCGCTTCCGGCAGCCCGGTTGTATCGATCACCGCAAGGCGCGTGATGTACGCGGCACCGCGTGCAATCTCGTCGTTGTAGGCAGAGGCCGAGCGGTCGTCGAGCCGGTCGTTGTAGCGCTTGTCCCCTATGGAGGTTGCAAACTCCGGGCTGTGCTTCAGCCGGTCTTGCCACATCTCGGCAAACAGGGCCGATAATGCGGTGGATCGGTCCTGTGTTGAGGAGGCTGCTTGTGGAGAGGCTGCCGACAATGCAGGCTGCTGTGCCCGGGAGGAAGCCGCTACCAGCGCAAGCGCCAGCAGCGGCAAAGTAGAAAATGGGTTTGAGGTGCGCTTCAAGGTCGGCTCCGGCAAGGCGCAGCCTTTGAGTCAAAGGCTGCGCCCGTTTGTTGCCGAGTGTACGCTACTGCTCCGTTGCTGCTACTGCTGTTGTTGCTGTTCAGGGCTGTCAGGGCTGCATGTGCCGTTATGGAAGGCTCCATACGCCGGAATCAAGAAGGCTTGACTGCGGCTACCGCCTCATTGGCATCAAGCAGGCGGTATAGCGTAGAGCGGCTGATGCCGAGCAAACGCGCCGCTCGCAACTTGTTGCCGTCTACCTCGGCAAGCACCCGCTGCACATGGCGCAGGATGGCACGGTCCAGATTGGGATCGGCATTCTCGTCGGTATTGGTCCCATCTTCCGGGATGCTGACCGCAGGTTTTGCAGCCTCAAAATGATGCTGTGGGATGAGCCGTGAAGCTTGTGGAACGGCTGCCGGGATCAGCCTGTTGCGATCTCCGGAGAAAGGCACGATCATGGGTTGCATTCCTTTGGAAGCTGCGGGAATGCGACTGGTCAGCTCTGTTTCCTGTGTCGCTTCCACTGGAGGGAGCGTCAGGTCTTCAGCCTTGAGCCAGCCGTCAGCCGAACGGAGGGCAGCACGGGCTACGGTTGCGCGAAGCTCGCCGACATTGCCCTGCCAGCAATGTGCCACCAACTGCGAAAGCGCATCCTGCATCATGCCCCGTACCGGTTTGCCGTACTCGCCTGAGAGCTGTGCCAGAAAGGTGTCAACTAGCATGGGAATGTCTTCGCGCCGGTCGCGCAGCGCAGGCAATATCAGCTGTACGGCAGAAAGCTGCTGGTAAAGGTCTGCGCGAAAACGGCCTCCCTGTACCAGGGTGCGCAGCGGCACCGAGGCTGCCACCAGGAGCGCTCTTGGGGGAGCGACATAGGGTGCGCTATGGGGTGCGCGTGCAAGGACCGGACTTGCTGCATGCGTCGCATGGACAGCTTTGCTGTCTTGCCGCAGCCAGGCTAAAAGATGCAGCAACCGGCTTTGCTGTGTTGCGTCCAGCCGGTCTACGTGGGTCAGGTACAGCAATCCGCCGCTTGCTTCCTCCAGGGCAGCTTCCGTGCCGCTCCCATTCAGGAACTGCGCTGCGTCGCAGATGGCCAGCTTGCCGCCCCGGCTCGCACTCAGCTTGTCAAGCGTTTGCGCCACCAGCAGTTTGCCGGTACCGCGCTCGCCCTCAATCAATGCCACGCGAAGGTGATTTGCGATGTAGCGCAGCTGCAAGAATAGCCGCTCCATGGCGGGACTGCGCCCGGCCATCTCACCCAGCCGCCACCGGGCACGTTGCCCACTGTTTGCCGCCGCATACGCCTGCCTGTTTGCTTCCAGTGCCGCACCCGGTACTGCCCCGTTCCAACTGTTCAACGCCATAGCCCCTCCAAAATGTGCTGCTGATTTCTGCCGCTGTTGCGGTCTTGGCAGCTATATCGGCGGTTTCCGGCGGAGCATGAGCCTTCCGGCGTTTTGAATGAAATTTAAGATGCGGAGCTATATACGGAGTCATTCAGCGGGGATAAAATCACGGCGGGAATCAAGCAGTTTCTGGTTAAATTTGCGGAAAGGATTAGCCGTATGGATTCCACCTCAAAACTCGACGATCTCAGGAGCAACTTCCTCGCCACAAGTACGCCATCCATACCGATTGCAGGCATGATATTTTGGACGATTATTGCCGTGGCATCGTTCACCGTCACACCGCTTCAACTGGGCTACATGGTGGGGTTTGGAAGCGGAATGATTTTTCCGTTGGGCATATTGATCGACCGTGTATCCGGGCGAAAGATGACACGGGCAAATAACAAAAATCCAGTTACTCAGCTTTTTATGCAGTCCCTGGGGCTTGTTGCCCTGGTCTGGCCTTTAGTCATTATCGGCGCAAGCATGGCTCACGATGCGAATTTGATCGTCCTGGGCGGTGCCATCCTGATGGGAATTATCTGGATTCCTTATGGGTGGGCGGCAGATGATCCCGTTGGTCTTCAGCATGCTGTCGGACGCTCCCTGCTTGGTTATGCAGCCTACCTGTTTACCCCTAACCCATACAAGGCAACCGCAATCAGCATCGTTGTTCTGCTTTCCTACCTCTACGCATTTATCCGGATGCGGAAGCAACCATGAAGATTGACACAAGGCTTATAATACTTTGCGGACTCCCGGGTTCAGGCAAAACAACACTTGCCCGGCAGCTTGAAACCTTGCTTCCCGCTTTTAGAATGTCCGCTGATGATTGGATGGATGAACTCTCCATCAACCTGCATGCGGAAGAACAACGAGCCAGGATCGAGGCTCTCCAATGGCGACTTACACAACGCCTGCTCACCCTTGGGCAAAGCGTTATTGTCGAGTGGGGCGCGTGAGGAAAATGTGAAAGAGACAAGCTGCGAATAGAAGCACGCGCCCTGGGAGCTTGTGTTGAGCTTCACTATCTTTCTGCACCATTACAGGAACTCTTTTCAAGAATCCAGAAGCGCAATGTGGAAGACCCACCCATCACGTGGGAGGATGTGCAGAAGTGGAACCAAGTATTTGAGTCGCCGACAGCTGCGGAGATGGCCTTGTTCGATCTGCCATCCTTAAGTAATTTCCTAGTCAAAAACTAAGCTACAGGAACCGCCTTACGCATGCGCGAGGAAGGCTGATCGGATGCGATGACACCGTCGCGGATGGTCACCACCCGATGCGCGTACTCGGCAATATCAGGCTCGTGGGTGACCAGCACAATCGTATTGCCGCGTGCATGGAGATCATCGAATAACGCCATGATCTCATCCCCCGTCTTTGAGTCAAGATTGCCCGTAGGCTCATCGGCAAGGATGATGGAAGGCCGGTTGATAAGCGCGCGCGCAATGGCGACCCTCTGCCGCTGCCCGCCTGAAAGCTCGTTGGGCCGGTGGTCCATGCGTTGTTCAAGGTTCACCGCAGCCAACGCCGCCCGCGCTCGCTCAAGCCGCTCCGCGGACCCGGTGCCGTTATAGATCAACGGCAGTTCGACATTGTGCAGGGCGGTTGCGCGGGCAAGCAGGTTGAAGGTTTGGAACACAAAGCCGATTTCCTTGTTCCGGATGCGTGCCAGCTGGTCATCGTCAAGTTCTGACACGTCATGCCCATTGAGCCAGTAGCGTCCGCGGGTCGGCGAGTCAAGGCAGCCGATCAGATTCATCAGCGTTGACTTGCCGGAGCCTGAAGGCCCCATGATGGCAACATATTCGTTTTGCCGAATTTGGAGGTTGATGCCTTGCAGCGCGTGCACTTGCTGATCGCCCATCACGTACGTCTTCCATAGGTCCTCGACCACGATCATGTTGTCCGCTGGAAGCGTCCCTACTTTACCGGCTGCCATCAAAGCTTCACTCCATCACCCTACTCTGTCGTCCTACTCTGTCGCTTTATCAGCCTTGTTCTGTTAAGGCTATGAGCCGTCTTCGCTCTTGGGGGCAAGCTCTGCTTCGGTCGCTGCTTTGACCGGCGCATCATTTTTAAGCACCCGCAGAACCTTGTAGGTACCGGTTACAATCTGGTCGCCTACCTTGATACCACCGGAGACCTCCAGCTTGGAAGTGCCGCTGATCCCCGTATTGAGCGGAACAAAGTGCGCGCGCAGCTTGCCGTTTTCCTGCCGAACCACAAACACGCCCTGGCGGCTGTCACCGGTCGGCGCGGACGGTCCGGCTGCTTGCACGGTAGCTCCGCCGCCCTTTCCGTCGCTCACCGCGGGTGCCCCGGTCAGTGCCTGGATGGGCACAGAAAGCACGTCCTTCTTATCAGCAGTCACAATCTTGGCTGTCGACGAAAGCCCCGGCCGCAGGGCGGTAGACGCATCCTGACCGGGATCGAGCGTCACGATCACCTTGAAGTCCTTCGCCTCTTCCGTTCCGCTGGTGGATTGGCTGGTCGCCACGCCGGTAGAGCGCAGCAGCGCCTGATCGCCCACTTCGGTGACGTGACCCTTGAGCACCTTGTCAGGAAGCGCATCGACAATCACGTCTGCTGCCTGGCCCATCTTGACATTCACAATGTCGGTCTCATCGATTTTGACCTCAGCCGTGACAACCGACATATCGGCAATCGTCATCAATGTCGAGCCTTCGGCATTTTGGATGCCGATTACCATCGTTTCCCCCTCACGCACCGGCAGGTTCGTCACAATGCCATCGTATGGGGCAACACTGACCGTTTTATCAAGCGAATCCACGTTCGACCGCAGGGTCGCTACAGCCGTGCCGAGATGGCCGCGCGCCGACTCGGTCTGCGCCTTGGCCTGCACCATGGCCGCCTTGGACTGCGACATGCTGGCCTGGTCAAGGTCAAAAGCTGCCTTGCGGGCGTCAAACTCCTGCTTTGAAACCAGCTTCTCGTTGTACAGCTGCTGATAGCGGTCGTAATCCAGCTTTTTCTGCTCAAGATCAGCCTGGGCATGCTCGATATTGGCTTGTGCGGTCTGTTCCGCAGCCAGGTAGGAATTGATGTCAGTTTTCGCGGAGTTGATCGCTTCACGCTGCGCGGCCACGTTCGCTGCCGGCTGTACGCTTTCAACAGTTGCCAGTATCTCTCCGCGATGGACCCGCTCACCTTCCTTGACGTACAGGTGCGTGATGCGCCCAAAAGCAGTCGCACCGATATTGACGTAGGTTTTGGGTTTGATCTGCCCGGTGCCGCTTACGATCGAGGTAATCTCGCCACGTTCCACCGTGCCGACCAGGACCTTGGTGTAGCTCTTTTGCACTCGCAACACGGTAAAGATGGCTATGGCTGCCAGCACCAGTACCACTCCGCAAACTGCTGCTACCTGTTTCCATCTCATAGGCCTGGTCCATACCTGCTTCTGTGCCTGCTCCCACCTGTTGTACCAGCGCCTGGGCTGCGGGTGTCGATAAATTGATGATACCCGTATAGAAAATCCGCGATAGGGGTTGGAAGAGAGTACCTTTCGCAGCGGGAACTCTCTACCACTCCCCTGCCAAGCTGTTAAGAAGCTATATTGATGGTGAAAATAGACGCGCCCGGTAGCGATCAGCCTGGAACGGCATAGAGCGGCATAGAGCGGCATGGTACAAAAACTTTGGGGGAGTATGAGAAGAGTTTGGAAAAGCAAGGGTTTGCGGCAAACCGCGGGGCTGGCAATACTGGCTTGCCTGTTTGCGGCAGGCGCAGCACAAGCCCAGTACGTCGGGACAGCTCCACCGCCGCCGGTTATGGAGCGGCCACACCCCGCGCCCGCGCGCGGCTATGTGTGGATCCCCGGCTACCAGCGATGGGATGGGCAGCACTATATGTGGGTAGGCGGAAAATGGGTGATGCCGCCACGTCCGACGGCGTCATGGGTACCGGGGCACTGGCTTCCAAGTCCTCGCGGGTGGTACTGGGTGCGGGGCCACTGGCGGGCTTAGGTTCAGCGGGAATGCTGGATTAGAACAAAAACCACATCTCAAAGCGCCGGCAAGGCAGGAGATGCATCACCACTTCATAAAACAGTTTGAACGGACTCTATTTGCCGCGCGCACTACCCCACATGCTGCTTGCGTCGAACAGGTTCTCCTACCTGTGCAGCCTTGGGAGCTGCCGGAGCAACACCGGGTACACGGACCAACTCAAGTTTCAGCGAGGCTACACTTTTTTCCTCAGCATGCTGCCGGTACTCGGTTGTGTGCTGCCGATAGTCCGTTGAACGCTGAGGAAGAAAGAAGATTTTGCGGCACAACCCACACTCCCACGGAAATAGGCCAAAACGTGGCATTACCACCCGCTGCCAGAAACCTGTACGCCCATGGCGGCGCAACTCCACACCATCACACTGAGGACAGTGCGGTTCTTCTCCACCGATCAATGCCGCATGTTGCCCAAACATCATGCCGATCTCTCCTGAACACGCATGCCCGGTCTTATCGGCGGCACACAGAAAACCTTGAGGGTTACAGATCAGACGCTTGGTTCAAGCAGAAGGTTCTACCTGAACTCGTCATTATATTTACGCATGTCAGTAAGCCTCGGTGTGAGCGAATGTCAGCACGGAAGTAACAAAAATCAAATTTTCTTTGCACAAGCTTAAGAAGCTCGCTGCCCTTCTTATGAAAAAGCTACTGCATATATGTTTTTAGAAGCCTCTGCAGTTAGGCTGTGCGCAGTACGCGATGTACCAGAATTTGCTGTACCAGCTGGATCAGTTCATTCGGCGGAAACGGCTTCATACGAAACAGGATGTGTGTTCCGGTGTACTCACTTTCTGCATCGGCAAGCCCACTTAGTACCAGAATCGGAAGCATAGGCAGTACTTGCCGCACCCGTCGGGTTAACTGGGCACCATTCATTCCGGGCATAACATGGTCGGTAACCATCAGACCTAGCGAGCTGCGAAAGACTGCATTTTCAAGCATGAGCAGTGCTTCCTCGGCAGAACGGGCAACAACTACCTCCGCATCGGAGCGCATCAGGATAGCTTGCCGGGCCATGGCCTGCACCGGATTGTCATCCACCAGCAAAATCAAGGCGCTCATCGGTATCTCACATTCTTTTGGGCTGGAGCCGTAGTATTTGCTTGGTAGGGAGATGTCCTTGCAAGTGGGCAGGTTGCACCACAGGTGCATGGGGGTTGTTGGCAGAAGGTGTACAACCCTTGCACGGAGCAATTTACCTTTCTGGATTTTGTCTGTTTCTGATCCTCTCGGAATCGATGCAAACTTTGCGTTGGCACCGTGCAACGTCCTCAGAATGAACAGTTGTGGCCCTTCCGGATGCTCTGCGACAATAAGTAAGCTGAGTCCGCTCGGCAGAGGGATTAGACCGCCATGTCAGCAATATCAGCTTTTGGGATGCCGGCTTTCGGAAGTTATGCCCTTCTGCTCGCGCTTGCCCTCAGCGTCTATACGCTCCTGGCCGGTGGAGTAGCCCTGCGGCAGCTCGCCGTTGCCCGGCCCGGATTGCGGTATGCGGTAGACCCTGAGCGGCTGGCTGAGACGGCGCGCCGTGCCGGCATTGGGAGCTTTGTCGCTGTTACAGGCGCTGCATTTGCCTTGATTTGGGCAGCATTTGCCAACGACTTTTCCGTTTCCTACATCCTGCACCACTCTAACCGGGACCTGCCCGGTGCCTACAAGTTCGCGGCTTTATGGAGCGGCCAGGAAGGTTCACTGCTGCTATGGGCGTGGCTGTTGGCAACTTACGGCTTTGTGCTGCGGCTGCGGCACAAAACGGATGTCAAGCTGTTTGCATATGCCTCCACCATTCTGGCCGCGATCCAGCTGTTTTTTCTGGGCCTGCTCAACTTTGTTGCGCCGCCGTTTGCGCTGGTCGGCGGCACAATCCCGGCAGACGGTTTCGGGTTGAACCCCCTGCTCCAGTACCCGGAAATGGTCATCCACCCTCCGATGCTGTACCTGGGCTATGTGGGCTTCTCAGTACCATTCGCTTTCGCACTGGGCGCGCTCATGATGCGTTATCCCGGTGAAAAGTGGATTCAGATCACGCGGCGCTGGACCATGGTGACCTGGCTGTTTCTCACGTTCGGCATTTTCCTCGGCGCGCACTGGGCTTACTCCGTGCTGGGCTGGGGCGGCTACTGGGGCTGGGACCCGGTTGAAAACGCCTCGCTGATGCCGTGGCTCACCGGCACTGCATTTTTGCATTCGGTCATGATGCAGGAAAAGCGCGGCATGATGAAGAAGTGGAACGTGTGGTTGATCTTTTCCACCTTCCTGCTGACACTGCTCGGCACAGACCTGACACGCTCAGGTCTCGTCTCTTCTGTACATGCCTTTGCGCAAAGCTCCATCGGCGGTTGGTTTCATGGCTTCATGCTCATCACGTTTCTTATCTGCGCGGTCACATTCTGGCGGCAGCGCGGGCACCTCACAGCCGACCACCATATTGAGTCGATTACATCGCGTGAGTCGAGCTTCCTGTTCAACAACATCATCCTTTTGGCGGCCTGCTTTACCGTTCTGTGGGGCACGCTGTTCCCTATCCTGAGCGAGTACGTGCAGGGCAACCGCGTAACAGTCGGCGCACCCTTTTACAACCGGGTTGCGGTGCCCATCGGCGTGTTCCTGATGCTGCTTACCGGCATTGGCCCGCTGCTGGCGTGGCGCACAGGTTCTCTGCACTCGCTACGGCGCAACCTGGTGCGCCCCGTGACTGCCGCAGGCATCGCAGCAGTGCTGATGGTGGCATGGGGGCTACGCCCCTGGACTGATGAGGCCTCGTTCTATGCCTATACGGTTTGGGTATTCGCGACTTTTGTCGGTGTAGCCATTTTTTCGGAGTTCCTGCGCGGCGCACAGGTGCTAAGCCGTCAGACCGGTCGCGGCCTGCTGAGCTCGACCGTTTTGCTGACCCAGCGCAATACTCGCCGCTATGGCGGCTACCTGGTCCACCTCGGTGTCGTCGTTATCTTTATCGGCTTTGCCGGCTCAGCCTTTAACCAGTCGCAGGAGAAGGAGCTCGGCTTCCATGATCACCTGCAGGTAGGCCCGTACACGCTGGTGGCTGAAAGCTTCACGCAGGACTCAAACCCGAACTATGACTCCGAGTACGCACTTCTTGATGTTTATAAGTACGGCAAGAAGATCACAACCTTGACTCCATCGAAGCGCTTCTACCCGGCCAGCCAGCAGACAGAGACGATTGTAGCCAACCGCTCGACGCTGGCCGCTGACTTGTACACGGTCTATGCCGGGCAGAACCCAACCACGCACCAGCCTATCGTCAAGGTGTTTCTAAACCCGCTGGTGGCCTGGATCTGGATCGGCGTGTTGCTGGTGGTCGCAGGCAGCGGAGTGGCCCTGGCACCAAACCGGTTGACAGGCCTGGCGGTAAGTCCAAAGCGCGCCACTGCGGATGCCAGCATTGATACCAGGCTGGTTACAGCCGTCGGAGGGGATTGATGCGAGTAGCCCGCACAACTTTAAGCCTCCTCCTGGCACTTGGCACCCTTGGCTTGAGTATGGGTGCAGCCGATATTGCACTACGCGAAGGAAAGCTGGGCCATCAAACCATGTGCACCTGCGGCTGTGCACAGCTCCTGGGGGAATGCAACCATGTGGGCTGCCCCAACTCACCCGGCATGCTCAAAACGCTGCACGCGGATGTGGCCGGGGGTATGAGCGATCATGAGATCCTGGCCGACTTTCAGCGTAAGTATGGGCCGACATCGCTGGCTTCCCCTCTGCTGACACGCTTCAACCAGGCTGCCTGGTTTGTACCGCCTGCCGTGCTGATGCTGGGGCTGCTGGGGGCACTGCTGCTTATCCGCCGCTGGCGCGACAGCCGGCTGGCTGAAGCTGCTCATACCCCGGCCGTACCTCCCTTGTCGCCCGCACAGACGGCGGCACTGGCACGCGTCCGCAAGGATACAGTCGAGCTGTGACCGCGCTGCTGGCCTGCGTGGCACTTACATTGGCGCTGGCCGTGTACATCTTTTTCCCTGCGAAAAAGGTCGCGGTGCAAAGTGAAAAGTCGCGGCTGGAGTACCTGGGCGAGCGCAAAGCCGTGCTCTACGACAACCTGCGCGACTTGAATTTTGAGCATCGGGCGGGCAAATATCGCGACGAAGACTACACAACCGAGCGAACGGCGCTTGAAGGGGAAGCCGCAGCCGTGGTCGCTGAGATGGACGCAATAGACAAGGCAGACGCGCCGGGGCGGCCTTCCGCTCGGAAGAGCTAAGGATCGCATGAAGCTTTATACCCGAGTCATGCAACTTCTTCCCCCTGCTGCGCTCCTCCTGGCGCAGCCCGTACTGGCTGCCGGTTCCATCTCCGGCATTGTCACGGACCGAACCAACGGCAACGTAGCCGCCGGAGACACGGTTGCCCTGATCAGCTTCAGCCAGGGCATGCAGGTAGCTGCCAAGACCAAAGCAGATGCCAACGGTCACTACTCCTTCTCGTCAAGTGACGATGGGCAGCACCTGGTCCGCGTGACGCACCAGAAAGCCACCTACTTTCAACCGGTACCGCCCGGCGCACACACGGTCGATGTGGACGTGTATGACGTAGCAGCAAGCGTAGACGGAGTAGTCACCGAGGCTGACGTGCTGAGCATGCAGACCATGCCGGGCGGCGAGTTGCAGGTGACAGACGACTTCTTTGTCCGCAACGGCTCAGACCCTCCTCGTACCCAGTTCAGCAACCAGGCGTATGAGTTCTTCCTGCCTGAAAGTGCCAGGCTGCAAGGCGCAGCGGCGATGGCACCCGGCGGACGTCCGGTTGAAGCGACGCCGACGCGACTGCCCGGCACGGGACACTACGCGTTTGTTTTTCCTGTGAGACCCGGCAGTACCCGCTTCCAAGTGGTGTACACCCTGCCGTATACGGGCAAAAGCTTTGGCTGGACGCAGCGCGAGTCGCTGACCACAGAAAATCTGGTGGTCCTGCTGCCCAAGAGCATGCGCTTTATGCCGGGAGGTACAGAGTGGCAAACGGTGCCCGCAAACCCGGAAGCCCAGACCTTTGTGCGAAAGGGCGTAGCACGGGGAGTTGAAGTCAGCTTCAAGCTGGCAGGTGAGGGTCAACTACCGCGCGACTCCCAAAGTGCCGGTGGAAACACGCCCGGTACAGGCAGCGCAGGCGCGGCAGGCAACACCGTAGCGACCCAGCAGAGCATGGCCGCTGACACCCGGCCCGGCGGCGGCCTTGGCCCACCGGTAGACACGCCCGATCCGCTCGACAAGTACAAAGGTTGGCTGCTAGGCGGTCTTGGCGTGCTGCTACTGGGTGGCGCGGGCCGGCTGCTGCGGGGCAAGCCGGTACCGCTGGAAACTGCGGGTGCCGTGCCTGAAGAAAGCCGTGCGTTGCGGCCCGCCCTGGAGCGAGCAATGCTGGCGCTTGAGCGGGAGCATGCGCTTGGGGCCATAGGGGAGCAGGAGTATGAGGAAAGCCGCGCCGGTTTGCAGCGGGTGTTACACCGGGCACTTGCGCGGGAGGCCGGTACCGTTTCTGAAGTGAAGCCGTCGCGGTAATGACTCAATCCATGTGCAATGGCTTCCGGGTGCCCTGGGGCACCCGGAAGGCCGTGAGTTATACGGTGCCGCTTGTCACGGAAAAGTTGAGTGTTTCTCCCGGCAACTGGCCGCTTGCCGGCGTATAGAACTGCAGTAGGTCGGTATGGTCATGCAAGACCGGCTGATTGCCGGGCGAAAGTGCTTCTCCGAAAGCAACAGGTGCGCTGAAGTCGAGATCGACCGAGCATCCGCGAAGGCCTTCGCCGAAGCTTGAAGTATCAGAAGATATGTAAAAGCTGTTCGTGCTGTAGTTATCGAATATGGTCTCGCTGAAACTTGTGGGCGAGTACGTTACTTGCTGACCGTTAATGCTTACAGTGATGAGCACGGAAGCGGGCGTGTTGATGCTGTTTTGTGATTCATCATAGGTACAAAGGGCGGAACGGCACGCGCGCTGGACAGTGAAGTCGGCGGGCACGTACTGCATGTGGATGGTGACAGCTTGCCCGGAAAGATTTGCACCGGCTTTACCGAACAGGCCCAAGGTATCGGTTGTGCTCGATCCAGAAATGGTTCCTTTCACAGTTTCAGTGATCAGTGTAGCGGCGTGTGCAACCTGTAGCGTTCCAACCGCCATAGCCAACGCCATAACAGCACGAGAAATTACCATGTTTCCTCCAGCGACTTTTTTCCAGAGTCGCATAATCTTAAAATATTAAGATAACGTTAAGCCTGCCTGCAAGTTTTCACAAGGGCAGGGGCAAAGTTTTTACCGTACTGTCAAGAAGCTTGTTTTGTTGCTGCTGCTTGACCACTGTCCGCAACAGGGGCAATGAAAAGGTTATCGCTTGCTACTGCCGTCTTGTCCACCTAGAATAGAGCAGCTTTGCAGGAGTACCGGCATCATGCAGATTTCCCCCGCCTTTCCGTCTTCACCTGTTTCATCTTTGGCGCTGCGCTTGGCAGCGTCTGCTGCTCTTGTCTTTGCTGTCGCTGGAGCACCGGCATTTTCCCAACAGTCCGGTCAGCCTGCCGGTACCGGTGAGGCCCAGGTTGTCACTGTAAGCACAGACACAGCGAATGGAGCAGCTGCAGCCGCCAAGGCAAATCAGGCCGCCGCACAGGCGCTGCTCGATGTTGAGCGCCCCTCGGCAGACCCGGGCGGGAAAAATGATCCGAACAGCCCCTTGAACCGCAAACTATCTGACAAGGAACGGTTTAACCAGCAGAAAGAGCTGCGCCAGGAGCTGAAGGGCCCCTACAAAAAGTGGGCCAATGAGGACGTGCGCTGGATCATCACCGACCAGGAGCTGAAGGCGTTCAAATCGCTCTCAAATGATGAAGAGCGCGACGCCTTCATCGAACAGTTTTGGCAGCGGCGCAACCCCGATCCTGAGTCGCCTGAGAACACCTTCCGCGATGAGAATTATCGCCGTATCGCGTATGCGAATGAGCACTTTGCCGCAGGCAAGCCGGGCTGGTTGACGGACCGAGGCCATATGTACATTGCATACGGCAAGCCGGATTCGATCGACTCGCACCCGTCGGGCGGCTCCTACGACCGGCCCATGGAAGAGGGCGGCGGACAGACATCGACTTTTCCATTTGAAACCTGGCACTACCGCTACCTTGAAGGCGTGGGCGACAACATCGATATCGAGTTTGTGGATGCCTGCCAGTGCGGGGATTACCACATGACCATTGACCGCTCTGAAAAAGACGCCTTGCTGCATGTTCCAGGTGCCGGGGCCACACTCTACGAGCAGCAAGGTCGGTCCAAGCAGGCAGACCGCTTCCGTGGCGGCCTGGAGAACCTTGGCGAAGGTCCAATGAGCAGTTCCCAGCAGTCCAAGCAGTTCGACCGGCTGGAGCGTTTTGCAAAGCTGCAGGCACCGCCTGTTATCAAGTTCCAAGACTTGAAGCTTGAGGAGTTTCTTTCGACCCACAAGGTTTTGAACGGACCGTTCTTTCCCTTTGACGTGCGTACGGACTATGTCAAGGTGACCGATGATACGGTGCTGATGCCCCTCACGCTTCAAATCCGCAACCGCAATATCACCTTCCAAACCAAGGACGGCGTGTCTACGGGTAAGGTACATATCATCGGACGCGTTTCAACCATCACCGGCAAGATTGTGCAGAGCTTTGAAGATAATGTCGCGGTAGAGGAGCCAAGCGAGCTTCTACCGAAGATTCTCGATAATTCGCAGCTTTACTGGAAGGCCTTGCCGCTGCGCCCGGGCCGCTACCGCATCGATATCGCAATCAAGGACGTGAACAATGCCGACCATATCGGCACCTGGGCGCAAGGTGTCGTGGTACCGCGTTACGATGACGACCGGCTTTCGGCTTCATCGCTGATCCTGGCGGGCAAGATGGAAAAGGTAGCGTCAAAGGAAATCGGTGCCGGTAACTTCATCATCGGCAATACCAAGCTGCTGCCTGCGGTGACCCAGAGTCAGACCCAGCCGGCTATCTTCCACCAGAACCAGAACCTGAATTTCTGGATGCAGGTCTACAACCTGGGCATTAATCAGGACAGCAAGAAGAACGGCGCAACCATCACCTACCAGATCATCAATCTGGCTGACGGCAAGCCTGTGTTCTCTACGGATGAGACCGCTGCGATGCTCGGTGCAAGCTCCGACCAGGTCACTGTATCAAAAACGGTGCCGCTTGCAAGTGTGCCGCTCGGCAAGTACAGCATCAAGGTGAGTGTGAATGACGCTGTTTCCAAGCAGGAGATTGCACAAACAGCACCCTTTACTGTGCAGTAGAAAAAGATGCAAGCATGCCGGGTTCCACACCGGCATGCTTGTTGCATTTGCGTTACACTTCGGTCACGTTGTTGGGACAGCCGGCCATCAGAGTCGACGTCTTGGAAAGTCGTTCAGGGGCACGGCGCAAGGAAACGGACTCAAGATACACCGAGTGATCTCGAAAGCACCCAGCTTCGTCAGCCTTGCCGTCGCGTTCGTTGCGAGCACCTTTGCCGCGCCTTCCACGTCCTTCGCACAAGCTTCAGGCATAGGGATTGTCAGTGCGGCGTTTCGTTCCGGAGTGTCCGGCGTCGTACGCGACAGTGCGGGTCGCCCGCAAATCGGCACATTGGTTGAGCTGCTGAACGCTCAATATGATGTGGTCGCGCAGACGTTTACCGATGATCGCGGACGCTACGCTCTTCCGAGGCTCAATGCGGGCCGCTACCAGCTAAAAGCTACAAACACGCTGTTCCTGCCCGCTATACGGCCCGATCTGCATCTGTTTGCAAACTCCAGGGTTATCGTCAACCTGACGCTGAGCACTGTGTATCAAGCCTTGCAACTGCTGCCGGCTGAGCCGCGCACGCGCAATAGTGCAGCCGATGACTGGAGCTGGACACTGCGGCTTTCCGCAAACCGGCCGCTGCTGCGCGTGGTGGACCCTGAGAAGGTGCATGAGCCCAAAGCTTCAACCGCTACCCGGCGAGTTACCGTTCGCAACGGCTTTGCTGCCTTCGGTCAGGGAGGCTTCGATCAGCAGGTGGTATGGAGCGAGCCGGAAGGAGAGTCGCGCGGCTTGCTGCTGGAAGCACACGCCGCGACTGACAATACGGGCCTGGGCCGGATTTCAAGCACCGGCGAGTACCGTGAGCAGCTTTCGCCCGATCGCCTCATCACCACAACTGTTACGGTAACCGACCGGCCCGGAGTCCGGGCTACCGGGGCAGACGGGCTGGTGACCGCGCACGTTCGGTCTGCGGCTACGGTCCGGCTTGGGGACCTGGCCGAAGTAAGCACAGGCACGGAACTGGTACTGGCCCGCCTGGGCGCGGAGCCTGCGGCGCTTGGCAGCCATCCCTTTGTCACCGTGGTGACACATACGGGGCAAACGGCAGTCGAGTACCGCCTGGTGACTGCGCGCAGCCTTACCGGCGCAGACGACCTGGAAGAGGAAGCTGCTGAAGACGCGCCCCTGCTTTCACAAACGGCTGGGACATTGCATTTGGAGCAAGGCCTCCATCAGGAGCTGCGGGTAAGCCGGAAGGTGCGTAGTTGGACTGCCGAAGCAAGCCTGTTTCATGACACTCTGCGGCATCCTGTGGTGAATGGTGCAGTCGAAGGGGATGAGGCTGCCATCGACTCGAAGAACGTTTTGTACGATCCCGGCACAGGCACCATTGCGGTCTCAGGCCAGGGCTATAGCCACGGCGGCGTGCTGGCCATGCTACGGGACCAGCTAAGCGCAGAAACCTGGCTTTCCCTGAGCTATGCAATGAGCGATGTACTGAGCATGCCTGTGCAGAACCCGCAAGCAGCGAACCCCATGCCCGGCAACTTCCCTGCCCAAAATGCATCCGCGCTTGCCGTCGCTGCCGGAACCCGTTTCGCCGCTACCGGCACAACAGTGCGAGGCAGCTACCGCCAGCAGCCGGTCAGCACGCTCACGCAGGTAGCTCCCTTTGCAAGCAATCTTCCCGGTCCGTACCTGGGCTTTTCCGTGAAGCAGCCGTTGCATCTGCAGCGCGCCGGTTCCGGACGGGTCGAGGCGATTCTGGATGTGCGCAATCTGCTGGCGCAAGGCTATCGGCCTTTTCTGTCGCAGGATGGCACCACGGTGTACTTCACGCAGGGGCAGCGATGCATCGCAGGTGGGCTTAGCTTTTCCTTCTAAAGGCAAGGGCCATGGATGGCCGGCAATCTACCACTCGCTGTAAGGCCGTCCGTCAGATGCGGGCTGGGTGGAGCCGCTATGGACATTGCTGACTCCGCCCGCCGTTTGATCTACGCTCTGAAGCGAATCATCAGTATCCGGCACCCAGGTGGTTTGGCTTTGCGTGACCGGGTCTTTGGGAATTTCCTTCAAATAACCGGACTGTACCAGGTCATCGAGCGACTGCGGTGCCTTCTCCTTGTCCATGGTGTAGGAGTCGATAGCCTGCCGCATCACATGCAGGTCCTCACGCAGTACCGCTTCGCGCGCACTTTTAATGGAGTTGGTGTAGCTAGGAATCGCGATAGCCGCGAGCACGCCGATAATCAGCATGACAATCATCAGCTCGACTAATGTAAAGCCTCGCTCACACGAGACTGTGAAGCCACGCTCTCGTTCCTGCCCCGGCGACTTGTATTTGGCTTCCCGCATAGCTTCTACCACGTCGAGTACTTGGTGCCGTCCAGACCGGTGCCCGGAGACTTGGTATATACGTCAAACAAATTCTGGCCGCCGAACGAAGTGCTGTCCGGGTCGTCCTGCATGGAGCGTTGGCCCCACTCATCCTTGCCTGTCATGGGGTCCAGCGGAATGTGGCGCAGAAACTTGACCTTTTTCCCTTGCACATCGACCCCCTTGACCAATGTCTGAAGGTCTGGCGGATACCCCTGGCTATCGACTTTGATCTGAAACGCATTGCGGTCGGCAGCATCCTTGTAATGGTCGATTGCAGAGCGCATGGTCCACAAGTCATAGCGCAGCTCCCGCTCTTTTTCACGCTTCTTTTCAAAGCGCGTGATGGGAACAGCCGCCGAAGCCAGGATAGAAAGAATCGCCACCGTCACGATAAGTTCGACCAGGGTGACGCCAGCCTCGTTTTGCAAACGGGTCCGCAGCAGCCGGGTGCGCAGCAGACGTCTCACTTGATGTGAACCACTCCCTGGGACCCGTTGGCCTGCATGGGCTGCTGTTTACTGTCGCGCACTACAGGCTTGCTTAACGTAATGGTGGCATCGCCTACGGCTTTGGCCTGGAAGGTCACCGTGCATAGGGTGCCCGCACCTGTAATCCCGGCTGTACCCGGCGGCCGCGAAGTTGAAATCACCACGTTGCCCGCGCCGTCTTCACGGTGTACCAGTGCCACGGCCTGTCCGTCCCGCTGCAGCAAATCGCCTACGTCAACATTTACCAGCGCGAGCTTGTCATGGTCGTATTGCAACTGCGAAGTCACTGCATACGCGTCGATTGCGCCCGAGACGTTAATCATTTCCTGAAATGTATTGCCTACCGACTGCGTGGCATTGGAAGCAACCAGCTGCAAGTTGACTGGAACAGCCGCACCGCCTGCAACTGTGCTAACGGATGCAGGTACAACGGCGGCACCCGTAACTGGAGGTGCACCTTGAGAAAGAGGCGGTGGGGGTGGCGGAAGCACGGGTGTTCCCTGCCCCGGAACAGTTCCGTTCATCTGCGTCGGATTGGTACCGGCAGGAATTTGCGGCCTGGGCGCAGCCAGGTTTGGAATAGTATTGGGCGGAGCATTGGCCGCCGCACCGGCTGGGGTATTCTCAGGGTCGTCGTCGGCACCCTGGCTTGAAATCAGCCGACGTAGCGCGATGTCATTGGTGGTACCGGTATCAATCTGACGCAGGTTCAACGGGGAAATTTCGGCCGCGCGCACAATGTGCGGTACTACCAGGAAGACAATCTCGTCATCATTCAAGTTGTCAGTCGTGTTTGAAAACAGGTATTTCAGAATCGGCAATTCGCTCAAGCCGGGATAACCGGAGACCGCTTTTGAAACCTGGTGCTGAAAGATGCCGCTCAGGATGCTGGCTTCACCTTCGCGCAGCCGAATGGTCTGGTCGAGCGTGCGCTGGGTGATGATCGGCTCGTTGATGCCGCCCAGGTTCTCCGTGCCGTTTGTCGAGGACACCTCGATCTTCAGCTTCATGGAGACATCACGGTCATAGTGGACGGTAGGCTTCAGGTCTACGTTCACACCGATGTCAAGGTATTGAAACTGCGTGTTGACCAGCGAGGACGTAATTGCGGTTGCAACACCGGCTTGGAAAGAACCGGTAGCTACCGGCAGCTTTTCGCCTATTTTTACCGTAGACTCCTGGCCATCGGTCGCGCGTACACGCGGGTTTTGCAGGATGCGGGTGTTGCTGTCGTTCAGGAGTAGGTTGATCTGTGCCTGGCCGATGCTGACCGCAAAATTGGTCGAGTTGAGATGAGCGAGCTGGTTGAGCTGCAGCTGGCTGGAAGTTGAGGTCGCAGTCGGCGTTGAGCCATTATTGCTGGAAGCGGCGCTGGCAGTATTCGCAGTGCCGGTAATGGCATTGCTCTGCTGGAAGTTGACGGAGGCTGTCTGCGGTAGCTGAACGCCATAGCTCCGCATCTTGGTGCGGCTTACTTCAAGCACCGCTACATCAATCACAACCTCTGGCCGAGCCTTATCAAGATCATTGATAAGCTTGCCCGCCAGCAGCAGTTCGTCGGGAGTGCCGCGCATGATGATGGCGCTTTGACTGGGTACGCCATACAGCTTGGCCCCGGAAGTAAACACGTTGCGTAGCGCTGTCTGAATGTCATTGAGGTCGTTCTGCTGCGCGACGTTCGTCAGGTAGAACGTTTGCACGGCCTCCTCGTCAAGCTCCGTGCGCTTGCCGCGAGTGTTCTGCGCTACAAAGATAGTGTTGGGCGTGATTGGACGCCAGAACGTGCCGGAGACGGTGCCGAGAATACGCAGCGAGTTGTAAACGTCCTCATTTGAAAGATCAAGCTGCAGCCGGGTGGAGTGGTAGTCGGGGTCAAACAGGACGTTGATGCCGGCCAGCTTGCCGATGGTCTGGTACATCTCCTTGACATCACCCATGGCGTGGATGGTCAGCGGCTCGCTTGAGGTAGGCTTGAGCTGCGGCGGCCCGCCCAGGTTCAGGAGTGCCTTGCGCTCGCTCTGCGCCATCGCGGTTTCGGGTGGGGGGGTGTTCGCTTCCCCGTCGAGCCGTTCGCGGGTAACGCGGATGTCCTGGGTTGCCAGCTCGTTGCTTGGATCAATTTCAAGGCCGCGCAGGAACTCGGTTAGCGCGCCGGTACTGTCGCCCTGGTCACGTAGCAGCTCGCCATGCTTGATGTGGGCTGTCGCGGCATCGAGCCGAAGACGCTCATAGGAGATTTTGTACCGCTCATCACTGGGGCGCTTTTGAAAAGCGCGGGCATAATCGTTGTACGCGTTTTCAATGTCATCACGAGCTTCGGCGGCACGCCCGCGATTGAAAAACGCGTTGGCAGACTGCGCGGAAGCCTGCGGCGTGTAGACAGTGGCGCAAACAGCTGCGAGGGCGAGTGGAAAGCCCCAGTGATACCGGTAAGTCATGCAACTCCAAGGATTCAGATAGACCGTGCAAGAGTTTTGCTGCCTGCTGTGGCACGTGCCAAGCGGACGCCAAGCACCGCTGTCTTTCAGACGGTTGCCGGCTAAGTATAGCACCGTGGTTCCGACAAAAAAGAGAGCTGCAACGCATGAAAATCAGCTCTCATCTACCCTTTAGTCATGGCAAAGCAATCGACATACCAGGTACAGGCGGCACCCAAGGCAAGCACAACCGCCAAAGCCAAGCCGCGCGATCCGGTCGCGGCAGGCGAACGAGATGCGGCCAACAACCGTGCTGCCGGGCACAATTATTTCTTGATGGACCGTTTTGAGGCAGGGGTAGCCCTGCGGGGCTCCGAGGTCAAGAGCATCCGTGAGGGCAAGGCCAACCTGAAAGACAGCTACGGCATTTTGAAGGGCAATGAGGCTTTTCTGCTGAATGCACACATTGGGGCCTACTCGCATACCGGGTTCGATTCTCACGACGCGGTGCGGACGCGCAAACTGCTGCTCCATGCCGGAGAAATTCGCAAGCTGATCGATCAGACCCAAGCCAAGGGTTTTACGCTGATCCCGACACGGCTGTACTTTCGCAACGGGCGAGTGAAGTGCGAGATCGCAGTTGCTCGCGGCAAGCAGGAGTGGGACAAGCGGGCCACCGAGAAGAAGCGCGAGGGCGACAAGGAAGCACGGCAAGCTGTGGCGGAGAGCAAAGGGCGCTAGTCAGCTGCCTTTTCCGTCTGAAAAGGCAGCTGAACCAAACTTGCGAGGCAAGACCCCCTGCGCGGGAGGCGGCCCGTGGCATGTTCTCGTTTTTCCTTACACCCTGGGTTAGTGCTCCTTCCAGGTGTTGTCCTGAGCGCAGCGCAGTCGGATGACCTGCTTTCGCCCTCACATTCAGTTGTAACCGCCTGCTTATACCGCGAACGATCAATAGCAGCATCGTATACAGAGTGAAAACCGAACTTGTCTTTGCGCTCGCCTCCCAAACCCCAGCCGACATCCTGGTGATCTTCACAGCCGACGAAAACACGAGCAAAGCTGCCGATGCCAAGCCCGCCGTGTTCCCGCTGACCGAGTCGCAAACTGTGCATGATTCCATCAGCGAGATCCTTTTGAGCGGTGAATTTAGCTCAGGCGCAAATGAAACGCTGCTGGTGCACTCCCCTTCCGGCTTTGCCGCCAAACGCCTGCTGCTGGTCGGCTTGGGTAAAGCTGCGGTTAAAGGGAAAGGTCCCGGCCTCTCAACCCTGCGAAAAGCAGCCGGGACAGCCGCGCGTTTCGCAAAAAAGCGCGGCTTGCGCAATATCGTCATTGCCCTGCCGCAAACGCTGGTTGAGGCGACTGATGCCCAGGCCGCAGGCACAATCGCAGAGGGTGTGGGCATTGCAGACTATGAGTCTGACACCTACAAGTCAGACCGTAAGGAAACGAGCCTGCACACGTTGACCGTGGTTGCCTCGGAACGCATTGACCAGGCAGCGGCACAGGCCGGGTTGGACGAGGGCGTCATCATCGCCGAGGCGCAGAACTTTGCCCGTACCCTGGTGAATGAACCGGGTAATGTGCTGACACCTACTGCCCTGGGGCAAAGGGCGGCGGCCATGTGCGCCGAGGTCGGGCTTACGTGCGAGGTGTACTCGACAGCGAAGCTGAAAGAGTTGAAGATGGGCGCGTTTTTGAGCGTGGCCCAGGGTTCGGACGAGCCGCCCGCGCTGATCGTCATTCGCTATGAGCCGGAGAATGCTACGCAGAGCGAGACCGTGCTGGGGCTGGTAGGCAAGGCGATCACCTTTGACACCGGCGGTATCTCTATCAAACCGGCTGACGGCATGGAGAAGATGAAGTACGACATGGCCGGTGGCGCTGCCATGCTCGGGGCCATGCGCGCCATTGCGCAGCTCAAGCCCAAGGTGCGGGTGCTGAGTGTAGTGTGCTCGGCTGAGAACATGCCTTCAGGCCGCGCGTATCGCCCCGGCGATGTGCTGACCGCCATGAGCGGCAAAACTATTGAAGTTGTCAATACGGATGCTGAAGGC
This sequence comes from uncultured Acidobacteriaceae bacterium, assembly GCA_964236655.1. Classification (GTDB taxonomy): domain Bacteria; phylum Acidobacteriota; class Terriglobia; order Terriglobales; family Acidobacteriaceae; genus EB88. Next base: position 27,803 of record CAXSFX010000018.1, read on the forward strand.
CGGCTGGTGCTGGCTGATGGATTGCACTATGCGCAACAGTTGGGCGCGACTCATCTGATCGATGCCGCAACCCTGACCGGCGCGGTTTCTGTCGCGCTAGGCAAACACAATGTCGGCGGCTTCTCTAATAACGAAGCTTGCTGGGCCGAGTTCACTGCGGGAACGGAACTGAGCGGCGAGCCTTTCTGGCGGCTGCCGCTGGGCGAAGAGTACCGCGAGCAGATCCGCTCGCAAATTGCCGACCTGATGAATACCGGTGGTCGCTATGGCGGTTCCTGCACGGCAGCGGCGTTTCTGGAACACTTTGTGGGTGAGACTCCATGGATTCATCTCGATATTGCCGGAACTGCATGGCTCGACGATGCGAAGCCGTGGATGGCAAGCGGCCCGAGCGGAGTAGCCGTCCGCAGCCTGGTAGCTTGGGCGCGGCGATACGCTTAAGACCCTGCACGAAGGTGTTTCTTTCGAGATGGTACTCATTGCAATGCAAAAGGCCACTTTGTTCCGGGACGTACCCCTGGAACAAGGTGGCCTTTGATTTGGAAAGAACACACGCAAATAAAGTGAGCGCCTCTCCCGCAGGGGTCTTACGCTTCTGCCAGTGCTTCGATGAGCTTCTTATTGAACGCCGGGAGGTCGCCGGGGTTACGGCTGGTAATCAGGTTTTCATCGACGACAACTTCTTCGTCAACCCAGTCGGCACCCGCGTTTTCAAGGTCTGTCGTCAGTGACGGCCACGAGGTCATGGTCATGCCATCGACAACATCGGCCTCGATCAGCGTCCAGGCTGCATGGCAGATTGCACCGACAGGCTTGCCGGTTTCAAAAAACTCACCGACAAAGGCTACCGCACCGGGGTCCATGCGCAGTTTATCGGGATTTTGCACGCCGCCGGGCAGTACCAGCATGTCATAGTCGTCTACTGTGACTTCGGGAACGGTCTTATCCACCTTGACGCTCTCGCCCCAATCCGTCATGTTCCAGCCCTTGATCTCGCCCGACTTGAGTGAGATAACGTGCGTGGTGGCACCTGCCTCTTCGAGGGCCTTCTTGGGCTCGGTGAGCTCCAACTGTTCGAAACCCTCTGTCGCCAGAATTGCTACCTTCTTACCTGTCAGCTGTGCCATCGTCGGTTCTCCTGAGCAGTAAGACGGCAACGCAGGTCCGTGCGTTGCTAGATGGAGAGCCCGTTACCAGAGAAGGTCGAGGATTTCCTTGAAGGGGATGATCCGATCCTGGAGGGCGATTTCGGGTGCCGCTTCAAGCTTGCCTTGGCGGAAGCGAAACAAGCTGTTGTCGGCGGGGTCGACGACGTAGAGAGCTGGAACACCCATGGTCTCAAAGTCGGCAAGACGGACGAGGAGGCGGGAGAGGCGGTCTTCAGGACTGAGAATTTCAAAGGCGATCAGCGGCGGTACAAGGGCGACGGGATCGCGGGGGCGTTCGCGTCGAGGATGGCGACATCGGCAATACGATAACGGCGGTCGCCGATTTTTATGCGCAGCACGGGGCGAACCCGGATATTCCACTCTCGCGCTCGACTACTGAAGTAGACGCTAACCGCTACTTGCCAAGCCGAATGTGCATCGTCTCCCGCGTTGCGCTCTTCAATGACGCCGTCGACGTATTCTGCATCAGGCTCGTACGAGGTCTTCAGGTACTCCTCAACGCTGATCAGGGTCGCCATGGGTCCCTCCGCCACGATCATAGTCCGGGTTACATGATGTTCGGTGTCTCAATACCGAGGATAGAAAGCGAGCGAACCAGCTCGCGCTCCGCTATCGCGGCGGTTGCCAGCAGTAGCGCCTTACGCGCCGAGTCGGGCTCAGTCAGAATGTGGTGTTTGCGGTAAAAGCTGGAAAACTCCTGGGCAAGCTGAAAGCAGTGTCGGGCCAGGTGGGCCGGTTCAGCAGTTTCACGACACTGCTCCAGCACCAGCGAGGTTTTGGCCGCGCGCAGCCATACCTGCCAGATGCTGTCTTCAATTTCGCTATCAAGGTCGGCGGCTGAGGCGAGTGCATCTGCCGGGTCCATGCCGGCCTTGCGGAAGATGGAGCGGATGCGCACGACCGCATATTGCAGGTAGGGCCCGGTCTCGCCCTCAAACGCGAGCGCGTCCTTGAAGTCGAATGCAATCACGGTGGTGCGGGTGAACTTGAGCATGAAGTAGCGCAGCGCGCCCACTGCAATCTGCCGCGCGATGCCCTCCCGCTCCGCCTCGCTCAGCTCCGGGTTGCGGTCGGCCACTTCGGCGTGGGTTGCCGCAATGAGCCGGTCAATCAGGTCATCAGCCTTGACGCCGAACCCTTTGCGGCCCGAAACCTCAATGTAGGCGCGGGTGCGGTCTTCCTCCGCAACCTCGTAACCCAGCTCAAGCGCGCAGCGGGGAGTGAGCGCAACCATTTCATAGGAAAAATGCGTATAGCGAGCGGCTTGCTCGACGAAGCCCATGCCGCGCAAAGCCTCGATGACATTGGCCTGCGGGTCAGATTGGCGAGCGTCAATGACGTTATAGATTGCGTCTGCGCCACCGAAATGAGGATGCTCCGGCACACCCTGCTCGGCTGTGATCCAGCAGGTATGGTCCGGGCTTTTTTGCTTAGGGTACTCAAAAAATGGCAGGTAGCCGAAGTCGCGGCCCAGCAAGCCGAACTTCCATAGGTGATAGGCAATATCCTTGCCCACGTAGGTTACAGTGCCGTTCGAGCGCACGATGACCTTGGCGTCCTCGTCTGTTTCACCTTCTGCGGTGGTTGCGGACCCGGCCCGCTGCATGATCCAGCAACCTGCGTTTTTGCCTGCTGTTTCAAGCCGCAGCACACCGGTTTCCTTTAGCTGCGTAAAGGCAGCGTCCCAGAAGTGCAGCCGCAGGATTTCACTCTCACGCGGCAGCAGATCGTACTCGATGCCGAGCCGCTGCATGGTTTCCAGGTGCCGCCGGACGATGGCGGTCGCCACCCGCTCCGCAATCGCTGCGGTGGCATTCCCGCCTTCCTCAAGCCGGTGCAGCGTGTCAAGCCGCAGTTGCTTGCGTGACGCGTTCTCTTCAGGCGAGCCGGCCGTGTACCACTGCGACGTGCGTGCGTACAGATCCCAGCAGGCATAGTCGATAGGCCCGGTTAAGCCGGCGATCCAGCTCTCGACCTGATCGAGCGAAAGGCCCAGCAGATGCTCAAAGCCGACGACGATGTCTGCCACCTGCACGCCGGTGTTGTCGATATAGTTCTGCACCGAAACACGGTCACCGGTCGCGCGCAGCAGGCGAACAAAGGTGTCGCCGAGAATGGCGTTACGCAGGTGCCCGACATGTGCCGCCTTGTTCGGATTGATGCTGGTGTGCTCAACCAGCGCATGCTGCGGCGTGCGCGTTTCCTGCTCGACATGGTCCACGGCAAGCACACGCACGGCAGCGGCGCGATCCAGCCGTGCATTGATGTAGCCTGCGCCCGCGACTTCAAACCCGGCAAAGCCTTCAACTGCCCCAAGCCCTGCCGTAATCTCTTCCGCGATCTTGCGCGGGGCCTTGCGCAGCGTCCTTGCCAGCTGCAAGGCGACCGGCACGGCATACTCGCCGAAACGTAGATCGGGCGGCTGCTCAATGGCGAAGTGTTCCATGTCAAGCGAGTACAGACTTTTGAGCACTTTGCGTAGAGTCTCGGCAAGCCGCTTTTGTCCGGAAAGATACAAGGGGATGGTCCTGGCTTTCGTAGTTTGTAGAAACTCGTCCCTGCGAGTCTAAATCGCCCGCACGAGATAGAACCGCACGGCTGGTAAGATGACCCTTGCGCCCAATGCAAGTTGCCGACCCGCAAGCCCCAACCATGCCAGAGCCCAGCACTCCTTTCTACATCACGACGCCGATCTACTACGTCAACGCGCGCCCGCACATCGGCCACACGTACACCACCGTGGTGACCGATGCCATTGCGCGCCGCCGCCGCGCGCTGGGGCAGGACGTCTGGTTCCTGACCGGCACTGACGAGCACGGGCAAAAGATTGAGCGGTCCGCCGCGCTCGCCGGTGAAGAACCGCAGGCGTTTACCGACCACGTTTCCGCAGAGTTCCGCGGTTTGTGGGACCGGATGAGCCTGACCTATGACGATTACATCCGCACTACGGAGGCTCGGCATAAGCGCGGTGTGGCAAAGTTATGGAACGTGCTCAAAGAGCGCGGCTACCTGTACAAGGGCACCTACACGGGTCAGTACTGCGTCTTCGACGAGCTGTATGTGGAGGCAGGCCCAGGCGCGCCGTGCCCGGACTGCGGCCGCACGACAGAAACCGTAAGCGAAGAGAATTACTTTTTCAAACTCTCGGCGTTTGAAAACAAGCTGCTGGAGCTCTATGCCGAGCAGCCCGGTTTTATCCAGCCGGAGACGCGCCGTAATGAGGTGCTTGCGTTTGTGCGCGGCGGCCTGCGCGATCTGTCAGTTTCGCGCACCAGCTTCAAATGGGGCATCCCGGTGCCGGGCGACCCATCGCACGTCATCTATGTGTGGCTTGATGCGCTGGCGAACTACATCACCGCGCTCGGCTATGGGTCAGACGATGAATCGGCATTTCAGAAGTTCTGGCCGGCGCAGTTGCACGTCATCGGCAAAGAGATTTCGCGCTTTCACTGCGTGTATTGGCCTGCCTTCCTGCTGGCTGCCGGCCTGCCGCTGCCGAAGGCCGTGGTAGCGCATGGATGGCTGCTATTTGAGCAATCGAAGATGTCGAAGTCGCGCGGGAACATTGTGCGTGCGGAGACGATTTTGGCGGTGCTTGGGGCGGACGCGCTGCGATATTTTCTGCTGCGTGAGATCGTGTTCGGGCAGGATGGCAGTTTTTCGTTTGACGCGCTTGTGCAACGGTATAACGCGGATTTGGCCAATGGATACGGCAACCTGGTGAGCCGCACGCTGGCTATGATCGCAAAGTATTTTGATGGGGTAGTACCTGAAAAGTCAAATTACCCGAATGGCGTTTTAGTCGGAGTTTTACATAATACGCGCGACGCATTTAATAGCCAGTTCGAAAAGCTAGAGTTTTCAAAGGCGCTGGAGAGCCTGTGGGCACTAATAACGCATCTTGATGGATTTATAACTCTTAAAGCACCTTGGAAGGCCTCGGGATTTACACCTAACGATCTCCGGCTTCATCAGGAAGAGGTCTTATATCAAGCAGCTGAGGTGATTCGATGGATTACGGCGCTAGTTTACCCAGTTATCCCAGAAGCGGCGGCAAAGGTTTGGACGCAGCTGGGCCTGGGCGATATAGCAGATGCCGACATCCGGCATCTGAGCTGGGGAGGTCTCCCGCCGGGCACGCGGCTGGGCACGCTTGGACCCGTTTTCCCTCGCGCTGATAAGGACGCCGTACAAAGGATGCAGGATATGGAACAAGAAAACGCGAAAGCGACAGGAAGCGTAAGCCCCACTACGCCGGAGGCAGTACCGGCAATGTCGGATACCAACTCAGGCCCGCTCTCACCGCTACAGCCGTCGCTGCCTCTCTCACCGGCTGCTTCTCTAGCAAGCCCGCTTGATACTTCCTTACCGTTTGCGGCCTTTGAGCCTGGATTGCAGAACATGGAAGATGCAGCGCTCGTCGGCCAGATCACGGCCCCGGCACCGATTGCCATGCAGCCCGACGCACCGCTTGAAACCCTGCCGCCGGAGCGCCCGGACGCCCTGCCGCAGATCACCATTGACGACTTTCTGAAGGTTGAATTGCGTGTGGCGCGGATCCTGGTTGCCGAGCGCGTTCCAAAGGCAGACAAGCTGCTGCGGCTTGAGGTCGACTTGGGCTATGAGCGGCGGCAGATCCTGGCCGGGATTGCTGAGACCTACATGCCGGAGTCTTTGATAGGTCGCAAGGTGGTCATCGTGGCGAACCTGGCACCGCGCAAACTGCGCGGGTTTGAGTCCAATGGAATGGTTGTTGCTGCCTCACTGGGCGAGCATGGCAAACCGTCACTCGCCGGCTTTCTTGATGATGTGGAGCTTGGCGCACGACTCAAGTAAGGGGAAGTACATTGCTGGTTGACTCACACGCGCACCTGGACCATACCCGCTTCAACGAGGACCGCGACCTGCTGCTGGCACGCGCCTGGCAAGCCGGTGTACGCACCATCTTGTCCATCGGCATCGGCGACGGGCCATCCTCCATGGACGGCGCGCTGAAGCTGGCCAGGACTTACCACGACAAGCCGCTTACCCCGCGCATCTACGCCACTGCGGGGGTGCATCCGCAGGATGCAGCGCAGTGCGATGTGCGAGCCCTGGCCAACCTGGATGCGCTGCTCGATGAGCCGGAAGTGCTTGCATGCGGCGAAATCGGCCTTGACTTTTACCACAACGACAATCCTCCGGTAGACGCGCAGCAAGAGGCTTTCCGGGCACAGATGGAAGTTGCTGCAACCCACAGCAAGCCGATTGTGATTCATTGCCGACCCGGCTCGGCGTTCGGGCAGGAGGCGGATGCCTGGGAGCAGACGCTCCAGATGCTTGAGCAGCACTGGCAGCCGACCGGCCTGCGCGGAATCCTGCACTGCTTTTCCGGCGACCGTGCGCAGGCCGACCGCGCGCTGGCACTCGGCTTCCTGATCTCGTTTGCCGGCAATCTCACCTATCCCAGCGCAGCGGCACTGCGCGATGTGGCTCGCGCGCTGCCCGCGGACCGGATACTGATTGAAACCGACTGCCCCTTTCTGGCACCCATGCCTGAGCGAGGCAAGCGCAATGAGCCGTCACTGGTGCGGCGTACAGCAGAGCTGCTGGCACAGGTGCGCGGCGTATCGCTGGGAGCCCTGGGGGAATCAACAACCGAGAATTTCTTCAGGCTTTTTCAGAT
>CAXSFX010000019.1:0-34265 GCA_964236655.1 uncultured Acidobacteriaceae bacterium
AAGCTCTTGAACGCAGAGAAATCTGTCCGGTTGTACCCCGGCCCATAAATTTGGTTACGACCCGGAGCACCGTACGCGATGGTGGCCGCATTGGGAGCGTTTGCCAGGATTTGCCCCGGTCCTGCGACGTTGGGCTGCCCTGTCGTCGGGTTGACTGCCGCAATCACCTTGGGCGGGTTGACAAAGGCGCAGGGATTGAACCAGGTGGCGACGGTTCGCGTCTTTGTCGCGCACACCATGTTCGTGCTCGTCGGCGTGCCGCCGGGTTTAAACGGGTCAGCGACTTTGTACGGGTATGCGTTGCCGGTGCCCGCGGCATTGTTGTTAGCAAACAGGTTTACCGGTTGGCCTGTCTGCACGCGGAACACCAGCGATGTTGCCCAGCCTCCGACAACTTCATTCACGATGCCGCCCCGATTCAGAAACTGTCTGCCTCTTCCGAACGGCAGCTCATACTGAGTATTCAAGCTGAAACGCTGCCGCACATCGACCGCCGAGCCGCCGTAGTCATACCCCGGGCCGAGCAAACGCTGATTCCGAACACCGTTGCCGAATAGCAGCACGTTCGCATCGTCGAGCCCATGCGCATACGTGTAATCGCCCAGGAAGGAAAGTCCCTTCGTCAGCCGACGCTCAAGGGTTAACTGGAGTGAGTTGTAGTTTGAAGACGCGGCGTAAGCAACCAGGCTGCTGCCGCCAAACTGGTTGTACGGTCGCAAGGTCTGCTCATTGACGCCTGCCGGTATCAGCTGATCCGGAATATTGGGGTCATACCCCGTCTGCAAGTGACGGGTGACTGAGCCTACATAGGCCACTGTTGCCGTGGTTGAGTTGGTGATTAGTCGCTGCACGGTCAGGTTGAACAGTTGGCTATAGGGTGTCTGCGTATTGAGCGGATAGCTGCGGAATCCGGGCTGGTTGACAAAGTTGGCCAATCCCGCGTTCAGTGCGGCGCTGAATCCGGTTTCAAGCGTCTGCCCGTTTGTGGGGCAAGCGCCGGGCGCGCAGCCTGCGCTTGGAAAGTTGCTGTCATATTGGAAAGGAAAGTTTTGTGACAGGCTTGGGTAATACCCCACGCTCTCCAGCCCGCCATAGAAAATGCCGTAGCCGGTGCGAAGTACCGTCTTGGTGTCCGGTTGAAATACTATGCCGATACGCGGCGAGAAGTTCAGAAACGCCGGGTTTACGAGCAGGTTGTTATTTGTGTACTGTACTGTCACATTGTTCGCGGCTAATGCGCTTAGGAACTTCGGCGTCAAGGTGCTGCTGTTCTGCACCTTGGCCGGGATGAGATACATCGCTGTTCCACTCGCATAATCGGGTACAAAGTTGGCCTGGTGCCCATCAAGCTCATTAATCGGCTGAGTGTACTCATAGCGGATACCCAGATTCAACGTCAGGTTTTGGCGCGCTCTCCAGTTATCCTGAGCATAGGCGGCTCGGTACCAGCGTTGGTCGTGCGAAGTGAACTCGTTGGCAATTGAGGTGGAATCAAGGTTATTCAGCAGCAGGTCAGCCCCGCCGAAGCCGGTATTATTTGTATTGCTCGGGTCCTGCGAAAACTTTCCATCGAAGTTGAAGGAGCCCTTTGGATCTACGGGCTGGTTGGTTTGTACCCGAATCCGCTCAAAATCCACGCCGAATCTGAGCGAGTGATTGCCAATCTGCTTCGACACATTATCAAGTAGTTGCGCCACGTTTTCGTACTCGCGCGTCGGCTCAAAGGCAGGAGATCCAGCTCCTGAAAAACCGCCTATATTGAGTGACGGCAGGCCGCCGTTTCCAGGGCTGAATGGGATGCCGCCGATGCCGAACTGCGTCGAGAGATCCACCCCTGCATTTTGCGGAATGTACGCCGCGGCGATCCAGTTATAGCCGATACGAAATTCGTTGATAAATGAGGGCGTAAAAATGTGTGTTTCGCTCAAGGTAAAGTTGCGACCTTCGACCACTGTCGAGCCGCTGCCGCCAAAGCCTGCGCCATCCAGAACACCCAGTGGAGCGGTCAGACTCACCGGCTCGTTAGAGTAGCTGTACCGTGCGAACGTCTGATCCTTGGGGCTGATGTTCCAGTCCAGGCGTCCATCGTATTGCGTGGTGTTGTCGCCGGCATTGCCCTGGAATGTGTAGTTGTTGATTGTGTTGCCCAGCCCTCCGCGGTTCGGCAACGGGTATGCATTCAGCAAACGCCGGCCAACCTGGTCTACCTGGGCCGGGCAGATTACATTTTGTTGACCGTTGCAGTTCAGATAGTTGTTCGCGGTGATGTTGCCGTTCCCATCGCGCGTAGGGCCACCCGGCTGGTACAGCGTAATAGCTTGACCGCGTCCGTTCGCTGCCGGATTCAGCAATTCGGTAAAGTCGCCTGCTCGCATCAGCGGTGTCGGTACTGTGTAGACACCGGACTGCCCGAAGATAATGCGGTTTGCCTCGGCATCGCCAAAAAAGAAGAGGTGATCCTTGATAATTGGGCCGCCGATTGTTGCCCCAAATTGGTTCTGCCGGTACTTCGGCACCACGGTTTCAAAGTAATCGCGCGCATTCAGCACGTCATTGCGGAAGTACTCCCAAAGATCCCCATGAAACTGGTTTGCGCCGCTTTTCGTAGCTACGTTCAGCACCGCGCCGGCTGAGTGGCCAAGCTCCGCGGTGTAGTCGCCTGTTTCTACTTTGAACTCCGCCAGCGCATCCGGCGGCGGCTTGATCACGAAACTCGCGCCGTTCAAAAAATCAACCAGGCTCGCGTTATTATCCACGCCATCAAGAAGAAAATTGTTCTGCTCCGCACGTTGACCATTGGCTGAGAAATCGCCTTTGTTCGCGTTGCGCGAGCCCGGCTCGGACGGCGTTACACCGGCCGCCAGTTGTGCAATAAAGGTGAAGTTTCGCCCATTGAGCGGCGTGTCATTAATCACCTTTGACGAAATTTCCTGCCCCGTCGAGGCTGACTCTGTCTGCAAGTCCGGCGGTGCCGAGGTCACCACCACGGATTGATCCGTCCCGGCCACACCAACCTTCAGGTCTGCGGTTGTCGTCGAGGCTACGTTTACCTGCACATCCTTCTGCGTTGTCGAGGCAAAGCCTGTAGCAGTCACCGTAATGGTGTAGATACCCAGGTGCAGCGGCGTTGCCGTGTAGTTGCCCTGGGCGTCGGTGGTCACCGTCAAGGTGAAGCTGGTCGCCTGGTTTACCAGCATTACCCTTGCGCCGGCGATTGCCGCACCGGTGTTGTCCTGCACGGAACCGCTGATGCTGCCCTGGTCCACTTGTGCCAAGGCAGTAGGGGCGCTGCAACTCAGCACGGCGCAAGTGCCGAGTGAAAGCGCACTGACCGTGATGAAGTCAAACCGTGAGTTCCATCTGATTTCCTTGAATGCAAACATGCGACACTGCCTTTCTAAATCGCTTCTGGGAGCGCTGCTCTTTGGAAATGCTTTGTAAATACGTCAACCGATAACCGTCCAACTTCGATGTTCCGCCGCGCAAGTAACAGCGTGGGCCGAAACTCTGCCATCGCAACCTATACGCACAACAATTTGCAAGGTAGAGTACCGTGCATTACCTGGTAATTTAATAAGTCATTTGTAATGAATAATTTATATGCAGGTACAGTACGTGGTTTCGACCGGGTACCTGCCTTCTGAAGAGGTGCTGTACCTCTTCCAAAGACTTGGCACAGGCCCCTTATTGAAGGTCGATAGCGGCATCGGCTAGAATCTGCGTGCTGGATTTCTAGCTTGCAAAATCAACAGGAAAATACCGGGATCGACGCCGTACAAGCTGCGCTGCAAAGTCTGCTCGAAAGCCCCGGCTTCCGGTCGAGCAAGCAGTGCCGGCTGCTGCTGCGCTATATCGTGGACCACACACTGGCCGGGGAAGAAGACCTGCTGCGCGAGCGAGTGATCGGTGCCAGGATCTTTGGTCGGCTGCCGGGTTATGACACCGCCAGCGACCCGATCGTTCGCGCAAGAGTCGCGGAAGTGCGTAAGCGCCTGGCACAGTATTATGTCGATCACCGCGATTCTTCAGGCGTTTCAATCTTGATTCCGAGCGGTTCCTATCGCGCGTCGTTCTCTCTCGTAGCTGCACCGGTTGAGGATGGGCCGCGGCCCAAACGCACCGCCCCTGTAGAGCAAACGCGTGAGCTGCTCCCTCCTCAAGCTGCTCCTACACTGGTAGGGAACGGGTTTGCAGTGGCCGAGCAAAGGCCGCTGAAACCGTCTCCGGCCGGGAGGCGCACCTCAGCAGCATGGTTCGTCTTCTTGTGCGCGATTCTACTTATCGGTTGCCTGGCATGGTTTGAGCAAAGCCGCCGACAACCGCAGGCTGACACACGCTTGTATCAGCAGTTTTGGGCTCCCCTGATACAAGGCTCGCGGCCCGTACTGCTCTACATCGGAGCCAACTATGCCTACCGATTGTCACCCCAATATTTGGAAAGCTATCGAGAGCAGCATCACCTTTCTAACGGCGGCCCGGAGTTCCCTGTCGATCTAAAACCGAATGGAACTACCGCAAACAAGGATCTTCGGCCTACCAACACACTGATCGGCTTCGGAGATGTGGCGGCTACAGGCCGGCTGATTGCGACTCTCACGAAGCTGGGACAGCTGTACGATCTTCGTTACGGTGATGACATCACGGTGACAGACCTTAGCTCCTCGGCAGCCGTTCTGATCGGAGGTTTCAGCAATCCATGGAGCCTCAAGCTGACGCACAACCTGCGTTACACGCTTGAGGGCGGCGACCGGATCATAGACCATCGCGACACTTCCAAGGTCTGGCGGGTTCAGGAGGGTGATCCCAAGGAGCCGCAAGGTGATTACGTGGTGATCTCGCGCCTTGTCCACTCACCAACCGGCAGTTTCGCGCTTGTCATTGCCGGTGTGGGCGCGGGCGGCAACCAGGCGGCAGCCGACTTCCTTGGTAAACCTTTTGAGATCGGAAAAGTGTTGCAGACTGCCCCTGTCGGATGGCAGCACATGAACATGCAAATCGTTCTCCGCACGACAGTGTTGAACGGCGTACCGCTTACTACCTCAGTAATGGCTACACATTACTGGTAGGTGCTGTCTTGCTTCAGCAGGTGCAGTATCCGCAAAGTCCAGGCTCCCGGCATTGTGCAATACATCAGGACCGGGTTCCCGTAAGAACTACGGGGTAAGGCGCAGGAGCAGTGAGGAGTGGCCCTTCAGGATGACACTGTAGTCGTCCTGGATGGAGCCGAGATCTTTTCCGGCCCACACGTCATGGGCCTTCCAGCCCGGTGCTGCACCGGCTTCCCTGAGGTGGAGCGTTATGCCACGGAGGAACGAGTCATCATCGTTGAAGTTGATGATATCCAGGGCGACTGCGCCCCCGGTGAGGGGACGCGACCAGATTTCAATAGGGCCTTCAGAGTAGATACGGTTAGCCTCGCGGCCAAGAGAGTCCTGGTCGATTGCGATAACGTCGCGGTTGGTGAGGATGGCGGTAATATCGGGCGTGAGCTGACTTAAATTGTTACCGGCAAGCAAAGGCGCGGCGAGCATCGCCCAGAGTCCCATATGGACGCGGTTTTCATCAAGGGTGAGCTTGCCATTGCCGACCTCAAGCATATCGGGATCGTTCCAGTGGCCGGATCCCGCATATTTTGCCAAATTGGCTTGCTCACGGCCGATGAGGCTCATGCGGTCGAAGTTGGATTGGATGTCGCCGGTGGTGCGCCACAGGTTTGCGCCTACCTCGGGAGCCCACTGCCAAACTGAATCCCAGCCGTACTGGCAAAGGCTGTACACCATGGGGCGACCGGTCTTGAGGATGGCCTGGTGCATTTTTTCATAGGCGGTCCTCATCATTTGGTCCTGCCTGGCATGGTCGTCGGGCGCGGCCTGGGTCATGACACCGTGGAAGCTGCATAGATCGTACTTGAGGTAGTCGATGCCCCAGGAGGCGTACAGGTCGGCATCCTGCTGCTCGTGGTTGTAACTGCCTTCGTAGCGGGCGCAGGTCTGGGGACCGGGTGAGCTGTAGATGCCGAGCTTCAAGCCCTTGCCGTGGACGTAATCGGCTAGAGCCTTCATGTCAGGAAATTTCTCATTGCTGTGAAGGACCCCCGACTCGTCACGCTTGCCTTCCCAGGTGTCGTCGATGTTGACGTAGACGTAGCCCGCGTCGCGCATGCCCGATGAAACTATCAGGTCGGCGGCCTGGCGGATGTCCTTGTCAGTGACCTTGTCGAAAAACCAGTTCCAGGAGTTCCAGCCCATGGGCGGGGTGGATGCGAGCTGCGTCTGCGCGGGAGCGAGCGTGGCGAGCGATAGCAGGGCGAGTGCTGCATGGAATCTGAGTCGCATAGGGAACTTCCGGCCCTACAGGGCATTGGAATGAGCGTCGAAGGAATAGTACATCCAAACGCCTGTCGGATGGGCCGACAGGAGAAAACGCCCGGTCTGAATCACCGAATGGTCGGACGGCGGCAAACCCCTATCCAAACTCCTATAGGAAGTAGCGGCTTGCGAAAGCGCGTCCGTATTTGTGGAAGCATCATGCAAGCAGCGGCTTCGATGCCCTGCCGTATTCCGGCAGAAGAATGAAGATATGGGCCGCAGAAGTGTTTCTGCTGAATGCGTTTGCGCGTCTAACGCCCAGATGATCTCGGAGCCGATATCTCCAAAGTACGTCTCGCGGGCCGACAACGAAAAGCTGCTTGCCATGCTCGCTCATCTGCCCGGTGACGAGGCCGGCGGCTTCTTCGGTCCCGGCTCGGTCAGCTGGCAGGTTAATCGTGAATCCGCCGTATTTCTGGGTGCCGGCCGTGCCGCGCTGCTGCAGCTGGCGCACCCTTGGGTGTCTGTTGCGCTTAGGCATCACTCCAACTTGCTCAACGACGCTATGGGAAGGTTCCATGGCACGTTTCGCGTGGTGTACACCATGCTGTTCGGCACCCGCGCACAAGCGGCTGCAGCCTCGCGGCAGCTATATCGGAAGCACGCAGCAGTACGCGGGCAACTGCCTGGTGCTGTCGGTAGCCACCCCGCAGGCGAGCCCTACCGGGCTAACGAGGTAGCCGCGCTCATCTGGGTCTACAGCACGCTGGTTGAAAGCGCGCTGCTCGCTTACGAATTTGTGCTGCCGCCGCTCTTGCCCCCGCAGCGCGAGATATTTTACGTGGAGAGCAAGCGCACTGCGGCGCTGTTCGGCATCCCCTCCGAGGTGCTGCCGCCGGACTGGCAGGCCTTTACCCGGTACACCTCAGCCATGTTCAATTCAGACGAGCTGGGGGTTGACGCGAACAGCCTTGCTCTTGCCCGCAGCGTTCTATCGGGCGCGGGCACATGGATAAAACCGCCGCGCTGGTACCTGGCTCTCACCGCCGCCTGGATGCCGCCCCGGCTTCGTGCCGCCTTTGAACTGCCTTTCGGTGCAGAGGAGCAGCGCTCACTTGCCCGCGCCGCTCGCCGGCTGCCGCAACTGTACCGACATTTGCCGCAGGCCCTACGCTGGGTTGGCCCCTACCATGAGGCGCAGGTACGGCTCCATGGCCGTATGCCCGGCCTGATCACCCGACAAAGCAACCGCTTCTGGATGGGACAGCCGCGCTTGCTGTATGCAGGGCTGACGGATGATTTTACCCTTTCGCCGGCACCGAACCGCATGAACGAATGATCTCGCGGTACACCAGCGCAGGATCTTTCACAATGCGCTGCTGCGTCGCATGATCCACATGCACCAGCCAGACTGCTCCGTAAAGCCGGAGCTGAATTTCCAGTTATCAAGCAGCGACCAAATGCGCCTTACTGCCTTGTTAACTCGCAGGATCGAAGCTTCTAGCATTCGAGCTGCTTTGGCACCTTGCGATTTTTGCAGTCTGGCTGATCTGCTTTGCTCCACCCGAGCCTGCCTTGCACATCAAGTTGCAACTGCAGGTTGCACTCCATCGTTGCTTTAAGAGGCGTTGCTCACTTGCTCGAAGCTATGTAAACACGACTTCTTATGCCGTCCAATGTCAGCTTCTGTTTTAAGAATCTTTTCTTGTCTTTGATGGATACGGTTACGCTTTCCGGCCTCACTCAGCCCGGCAAGTAGATCCGGCGACTCCGGCCGTTGGGCTGACTGGAGAAATTGTTCAAGCTCAATGCAAATACGGCATCCCGTGGGATTTCTTTCTTTCGGCTCTGGCATCACGACAGGTTCATCTCACTTATGCAACAGGGTTGCGGATTCAGATGTGTTGGAAATGGATATCAAAGCTTTGTTCAGCAGAAATCCTGCTTAGTTATGAATACGCTTAATCATTGTTGCGGTAGCCGAAAATGCGAAGTACCGCCAGAAAGATATTCAATCCATCGAGGAAGATGGACAATGCAAGCTCAACCGCAGTGGAGCCACCGCCGCCCGCCCGAACCCGGGCGAAATCTCCTACTGTAAGCAATGAAAAAACAGCCAGGACCAGCCAGGAGAGAGTAGTGGGCTGTACAAAATGGAAAAACATGGTGGCCAGGGAAAGCACGATCAAGCCGATCAACAGAAAGAAGGCAATCGATTGAATTTTACGGTAATTGACTGAGACCGCATAAGCGATGGTGCCCAACATCGCCATGCCCACAGCCGTGGTTAGCGCCGCATTTTCAATTAGCTGGATGCCGCCATGCCGCAGGTAGTGGCTAATGGTCGGGCCGAGGCCGACGCCTTCAAGGAAGGCAAAAGTGTAAAGCAGGGTTACTTGGCGGGCCGGGTTCTCGCGCGCTGCCTGGATGGCAAACAAGGTGCCGAAGTTGACCAGCATGATGATAAGAGCAATGCCGGGCGGGATGGAGAGGGATACGTAGCTGCCTGCTGCCGTAAGCCCGAAAGCTACAGCTACCATGCCGAGCACCTTGCCGAGTAGCCGGGACGTAGTATCCGTTTGCCCTATGACCTGGCCGCCGTTAAGAACCCCGTAGCCGGTAGAGCCTGAAGAACCGAGGAAGCTGTTTGTTTGCCGCATATGGCTAGTATAATCCGGACGCGATTAAAGTGCTCCGACATACGGTTCTACGCACGCCTTCGGCTGCTGCTTCTTCGATAAAAGCAACAAAGGAGTTTGAACGACGGCAGATGAGGCTGAAAGACAAGCGGCTAAGTACCCGGCTTCACCGGGTTGGAGAGATTGAGGAACCAAGTACTCCCTGACTTGGTCTAGTCGGTTAAGACTAGGCAGCAAGCGCGAGCGCTGGGGCTACCGACTTGGTCGGGAAGCTCACAACATTCGACTTGCTGGCGAAAACACCCTTGTTGGCATGTGTCGTCTGTGTGTCCGGTAACGGAGGCCACACCACCCGGCGCGTCAGCTCTGCACGCTCCATCCCCGTCGAAGCCGTGACGGGCCCACCACAGCACTGGTGCTTGTAATTCAAGTGCCGTGGTGGACCCGGCGGGAGTCGAACCCGCGTCCGAAGAAGTGAATGAGAGTCTGTCTTTTCACGAGCGTTACACTCCCCTTGACGAGGAAGCCTAGTGACCGGTTTTTTTCAAGCCGGTCCAACTTTTGCAACCTTGATTGCTAAGTAAGAATATCATTTAGCCTACTGTCCTGCCACAAAGACGGTTAAAATTCATCTTCGTTCCCAATCGGCGCACCGGGCGGCACTTCAATGATGGGCTTGAACTGAAACTTTTCAGGCTCACGTTCAAAAGCTGCAATGCGGCGCCTGATCTCTTCCCCTGAAGCATTTGCCGGCTGCGACTGCCCCAAAGTATGTAGTTTGGCTGCGACGATGGCTTGCGCGGCAAACGAGGTCTCCGGGTCGGTATCAAGCCGGAACAAGGCTTCCAGAATGCGCGCTTTGACGGCGATCGCCACAAGGCCGTCGAGTCCGTTGCTTGCCTGCACTGTGTCTTCGGCTTGCAAGGCGGCGTCGATGACTTCCTCAAGTGTCGGCTGGGTGGTGTCGCGGGCATGATACTCAACCAGGCGGTTGGCACGCTCCGGTCGAAACAGAACGGCCAGCGTCAAGTCTGCCGCGCTTTCCGCGGTAGCTACAGGGTCAAAGGTTACAGAGGTGTGCGAGGCAAAACTTTCAGCCGTTCGCGGGAGCCCGGGCGTTCGCGGCGGCAGCTGCCGCAAAAGCGATTCCGGCAGGGTAAGCGTTGCAGGCGAAAGTGTCTGGACCACTGCGGCAAGAGCCTTGCGCTGCTCAACCGCGGGTACGATCCCCGGCCCGGCTTGCTTGTCGCCGCGTACCGTATAGCGATAGTCGAGGCCGCCGATACTCTTCGCCGCGGCTTCCATCTGGTAGCGGTACAGCAGGTACAACGGTACCAGGGTGTCTTCCATCTGCGAGATCGGCGTTTCAAGGCGGATCGTGTCTTTGCCGAACCGCTGGAGCGCCGCAGCGCGAACCGAAAGAAGACGGTTCAGCTCGTCGGCATCGTCGGTGCCGTTATCCCACAGGTGTGCCACCGGGCTGGCCGAACCCAGGGGGCGCGCATCCTGGTCAGTCAGGTACAAAATGCCTTTTGCCTCTGCCGTATGCAGGATCGCTTCCAGCGCGGCGGCATCCTCAAGCGACTTTCCATCGCGGTCGAACTCACGGTAGCCGTAATCAATGGCTACCTTGTCCCAGACGCCGATGTTGACCGGGTAGGCATGGCTCAGGTCCGGCACACCGCTCGCATTGAGCGCGATGTACGGGTGCGGGTACTCCATGACACTCATGGTCTGGTCAGGCGGGTGCGGCATGGTGCTGGCGGCGTAATTATGCGACAAGCCCAGCGTATGGCCGGTCTCATGCGCAGCCAGCTGGCGGATGCGTGCCAGCACCATGGCCAGCGCCTGATCATGAGCCGCGTCCGGTACCTTGCCGTCCTTGTACGGTGCCAGCAGCGCCTCGGCGATCAGGTAATCCTGGCGTCCGCGAAGGCTGCCCAGCGTGACATTGCCTTTCAGGATTTCGCCGGTACGCGGGTCGGCAATCTCCGAGCCATAGCTCCAGCCGCGATTCGCCCGGTGAACCCATTGGATAATGTTGTAACGCGCGTCCATGGGGTCGGCGTCAGCCGGCAGAACATCGACAAGGAACGTACCCTTGGCCCAGCCTGCCGCCTGAAATGCCTGGTCCCACCAGCGGCAGCCCTCGACCAGCGCCGAGCGCAGCGGCTCAGGCGCTCCACGGTCCACGTAATAGTGGATCGGCATGACGGCTTCGCAATTTGCACGGCAGCCGGGGTCCCGCTTCTGCAATCGGTGGCGCGTGATGAACTGTTGGTTCACATCCACACCGAGCGGCGTGTTCATCTCGCGGTAGCCGATCTCGAAGTAACCGGCACGCGGCGAGTAGCGCCGGGGCACAAAGCCCGGCTCGGGCAGTTTAAGGAAGCTTTGCCGTTCATGCACCGTCAATGCGTGTACATCGGGTGTGACATCGGCAAGAATCCGCGCTTTGCTCGGGTCATCGGTGACAAACGTCAGCTCGGCTTCTACTTCTGTGTTGCCAGTGAAGGCTTTTGAAAACTCCGGGATGATGGTGGATCGTTTGGAGTCAACCTTGTAACTGCCCTGCTTCGTACCCCCAAGCACTTCTGCAACATGGTGGACGTCTTGAAGGAAGTACTCGGTCGCATCGACGACTACAAAGCCATCGGCCTCGCTGTCGATCTTGAAACCGGCGAGAATTGAAGACGGAAAGGACTGCTGCACGGCCAGCTGCTCGGCAGGGTCGGACGATGCCGTACGAAACATGGTGTTTTCCTGCACCAGCAGCAGCTTGGGCCCGACGCGCTCGAAGTGCACCAGCCGAGGTCCGCCGCCGAGGCTTGTTCCGGAGAGCACTTCAATTTGTCCACGATCCATGCCGAGGTCGTTCTGACCGACACCGTTCGGCAGCGAATCAGCCAGGATGTACTGGGGGGAAGCGGTACCGCCCTTCTCCGTCAGCCGCACTCCGAGTGAAAGCGTGCCGGTTTTCGCATCCCAGCGGACCGGCAGCATCGCGCTTTCTCCCTGCATTGCCGCAGCCCCGCCCGCTGGTGCAGAAGGCCCTTGCGCAAGCAGGACAGCGGAGACGCTGAGCAGCAGGCTTACCATCACCGCTCGGCAGCGTTGCAGGAGTGGAAGGTTCATGGGAGTTTGTAGCATGGCACCTTTCCAGTGGAGCGGTAAATCGAATCAGACACTACGCGGTGCATAGATAGTAGGAGTTCCCGGCACTCGGCCTTCGGCACGTGCCACTCAACTCATCGTGCAGGCTCTCCCCAGAACACGCCGCGCCCGTTCGTCCCGAAGTACACCCGCCCAAACACCCGAGGATCACCGGTAATCTGCTCGATCCAGGCATAGCGGTGTTCGCTATCGTCAATCCGCTCCCAGCTCACTCCATCATCGAGCGAGCGGTACAGTCCTCCACCGAGGCTTTGTCCGGCTGGTGCAGCGGCTGCTTCCGGAGTGCCGGTAAGCGCGCCCGCCAGGTAAATCGCAGGCACAACCTGCCCGGGCGCGGCCTTGCCGAAGCCGACCGCGTACGCCGCCGTAACGCCGGGCACCGCTATCCACTCCCCATTACCGGTATCTGTTTTCCATCGAAACAGTCCTGCATCGCTCGCAATCCAAAGCACGTCCGGCTGTGACGCCGCGATGCGCAGCTTGCCATCTTTTGGCCCCGCTTTGCGAATCGGCGTGACTGCGCCACCGGCACCCACAGCATCCAGCTCTCCGGTCCCTGGGTGGTACACCCAGAAGCTTTCCGGCTTGCGCGCATCTGCCGACACTTGCACCGGTTGCCCGCCAGTGTCACCAGGCAGGGAGCGCCAATGCGCCCCATTGTCCGCGCTCATTGCCGGCGGACCGCCGCGCACTGCCCATAGCAGTAACTTGCCATCGGCTGAGATCGCGGCATCTCCACCTTGCTCTCCATGCGCAGGCTCACCGGCAAACGGCGTCCAGCTTTTGCCGCCGTCGTGCGACACAGCTCCATGCGGTCCAGGCGTCCATGAGCGGCCTACCCGCACCATCTCCTCCGGATTGCCGGCTGCCAATGCAATCGCATCACAGTTTGAAAACTCGGGCTTCATCGCGCCGCCGGGCGGGGAGCGCGTCAGGTCATCATGCCGAAAACAGCCGATGTCGCCCATGCCCGTATAGAGGTGCGGCTGCGCGTCGCCCGTCAGCAGCGGGCTTAGCAGTGCAATGTTCGCAGTCTCTTCAATCCCCGGCGCGCCTACCTCCCAGTGCGTCGCAGTGCCCTCCGCATCGTGCGACTCCCAGATGGTCTCGCCGGTTCCATACAGCACATGCGCCGGGTCGAACGGGTCGATCATCATTGCGCCGATCCAGTGGCCGAACAGAGCCTCTGCAGCCGTGTGCTTCAGGTATGGTGCCGACAAAGCATCCCGCACAGCGCCTTCCTTCAGTGAGGTCCAGTGCACGCCCGCATCGGTCGAGCGAAAGATTGTGTCTCCCGGATGCCAGCGGTCCATCGTCGAAGCCAGCAGCGTGTCGGCATGCTCCGGGTCCACGGCCACCGTGCCATATCCGAAGCCCTGCGCAGACTGCGGCGTTATGTCCCGCCACTTGCCCGTGCGGGGTGCATAGGCCCACACCGCACCATGGGTCATTCCGTTTGGACCGGGCGTGTCGCCGTAGCTCAGGTACATGGTTCCATCGGCGGCAAACACGCCATGGTTCGGGAACATGCCGGTCGGGCCACCAACCACCGGTTTCCAACTCTTGCCTGCATCGTCAGATCGCAGCAGGTTTGCGATGGGATCGTTGACACCGATAAGAATTACCGGGGTGGGCTGCCCCTTTGGGCCGCTTGATGCGTCAAAAGCCACAAACGTCAGTCCGTCATCGCTCAACGGCAGCGCAGGAAAGCTCTGCACCCGGCCCCAGTTCGCGCCGCCGTTTACCGAGCGCCACAGCCCTGCTTCGCGCGTAGCCAGCAGCAGTATTTGCGGCTGATTCGGGTCTACCTGCAGGCGCTCCCCGGCAAAACGTCCATCCTCATTGCCGCCCAGCTTGAACGGCAGGGGGGTGATTTCGAAGTGCCGTCCCTCGTCGCTCGACCGTAGAAGTGCCCCGTTTGGGGTACGCGCATTCACGTAGGTTCCTGCAGCCAGGTACAGCTTTTCAGGGTCTGTCGGGTCCAGCGCAAGGCTTTCGATGCCTAGCAGGTTGCGCTCGCGGAACGGCAGCCAATCCTCAAGCGGCACCCACCGCTTTGCCTCGGCATTCCACCGGTAGGCTCCGCCGATGTCGGTGCGCACGTAGTACAGGCCGCGCCTGGCGGGGTGCGCGGCAAACCCGGTGATGAACCCTCCCGCCCCTATCGCTACATTCTGAAACCGGTACGGTGCTGTTTTTTCAACCCTCGGCGGGCTGTTTCTTTCCGCACCCGGCGCACCATTATTTTCCGCACCCGGCGCGCTGCTGCCGCGTGCAACTGCAACGGATGTGAAAACAGAGGCAAGCAGCCAAAATATTAAACTTCTCACGCGTTGAGAGTACCCGATCCGCAAGCCTGCGCTTACGTCAAAATTACACAGCCATTCACATGCTTCCCGATATGGCACGGGATGACTCAACTTGTCTGTCTATACCTGCAAATACGGTGGAAACGGTTTTTCGCGGGAAATTACAAACCGGCTTCCATATTTGGCTTGAGTAAATCCCCAAGCCCTACGCTCCGCAGAAATTCTGCCCGCACGCGATCCGCGGCACCGTTGACGATTTCAGCCCCCGTCTTGCAACGAATCGACATGAACGCGGAATGGCCGCTGCCCGAATGGAGTTTCAACCACCTGGGCAATGGCATCGGCAACAAGGGTGGCATCAGCACCGGGAGGTTCCATGGCCGCGATTCCTCTATGAATCTGCTCCGCGAGTCCGCGGTAGGGTCCGGCTTCGTACAGGGCCTCCCGATATGTATTGGCGGGAACACCCGCATGCAGGAAGTGGTTCGTTCCAGTCGTGAACGCCCCGGGAACGATGATGGTGGTCTCAATGCCCCCAGCGAGCCAGTTCTCCGGCGTAACTTACTGCAAGAGCGTCCATGCCTGCCTTTGCCGCTACAGGCCCAGGTTTGATCCGCTTACTGCGGCCCTACTCCTTGCGTCCGGTAGCGACGCGCTCTCCAACCTGCTTCATCACCGAGCGAAGCCAGGTATGCGCTGCATCTGTATTCATGCGTGGATGCCACACCATTTGATACGTAAACCCGCTGAGCTCTTTCGGCGCTTTCAGAATTTTCAGAGCGGTATTCCGGACTTCATACTCCGCGATACGCCTGGGCACCGTCACTATGAACGGCGTACCTGCAACTGCATGGATAGCTGCCGCGAAGTAGGGCAATCGCAGGGAGCAGCGGCGCTCGACACCGGCCAGAGCCAGACTTCTTTCGGGAATGCTTTGCACACCGCCGAACGTCGAAATCCCAATGTGTCTCATCTCTGAATACTGCTGTAGTGTGAGCCGTCTTGAAAACGCATGCTCCTTCGCAAGCACGCAGACTAATTCATCCTCAAAGAGCACCTCGCGCAAAAGATTTGAAGGGGCATTGCCATCGTCGGCATTGAGCAGAAGATCAAGACGGCCATGCTCGATATCCTGGAAAACGCCGTCGCCCCACGGCGTGAACTCAAAAACTACCTTGCTTGATTCAGCCATGTGGTCGCGGCAGAGCGGCGGGCATACGACGTGCAATGCGTAGTCCGTGGATGCGATACGGAAGGTTACATTTTCGCGGTCCGGATCGAAACCGGTTCCCGTGAGAAGGTGATCCAGGCGCGGCAGCATCGCTTCCAGCTCGCGGAGCAGCCGCTGCCCGAATGGGGTCAGCTCAAAACCGGCATGGGTTCGAACCAGCAGATCGTCATGAAACATATCGCGCGTTCGCGCCAGGGCACGGCTTACGGCCGGCTGGCTGAGGCGTAGCCGCTTGGCAGCGCGAGAAACATTGCGCTCCTCAGCCAGGACGGCAAAGACAACGAGCAGGTTGAGATCGGCTTGCCGCAATTGCGCTGTGTGCATAGCAGGTATCAGCACTATGCACTGGACGTAACGGCGTTGCAAGATCCATGCTTGAACTTCATGGCACTCGTGTAATCCCCGCAAGGGATTGCCAGTTCCAGTTAAAGCATTAAGAAAGGTTCCCACATGTCTCAAGACAAAGCACCGGTGGCTCCACTTACTGAAGCAGAAGAGCAGTCGATCCGCACCCTTTACCGGGCATTCTCAGAGAACAACCCGGACCTTGTCGACGAGGCATGTGCCTCCGATTGGCAGGACATACCCATGGTTCCAGGTCAGGAACCCGGTCCCGCAGGTCTCAAGCCGCTGATCCACGGCTTCCTGCGTGCCTTCCCTGACATGAACATCACCGTGCACGAGATTATCGGTGTTGCCGGCCGCGCCGGCGTACGCGCCGAGATTACCGGTACGCATCAAGGCGAGTTCATGGGTATTGCTCCAACCGGGAAAGCAATATCTGTTCCAATTCACGAGTTCCACCACTTCCAGGACGGCCGGATTACTCATACCTGGCACCTTGAAGATTGGTTCGGCATGCTGCACCAGGTAGGCGCGTGGCCGCCTCCAGCTCATCAAGAAGAAGTACAGGAAGCGAAGTAATGGCCGCGTTTCGTTATGAGGTCACTGTTGAAGCCGTCGAAGGTACAGGAGGACGCGTTGCCCAGGGTGGTCCGCTTCAGTTTGAAGTAGGCAACCATGACGACCTGTTCACTATTGCCCATTCTATTCGTGAAAGGGCGATTGTCGATCCGGGGGAGTCGGCTGCGCTTGCCATCGGGCTCAAACTGTTCATGGAAGTTCTTCTAAAAAAGCAGGCTGATCCGTTGTTTGCTCCACTGCTTCCGCCGCTGCGTACCTTCATCGAGCAGTTGAAAGCAGTACCTGCTCAGCCCTGAGTGCAGCGGCTGTAAACCTTTGGAATGCAGCGCTTTCGATCTGCGTGCGGCGGGCGCAATGCAGTGAGAAATGCTAGCGTGGCCGGCGGCTAAAGCTACCTGAAACATCGGCTGAAGTGGCGCATTGTCTAAAATCCTCGTATGCGCCGTTTCCTGCCCCTCTGCACATTCACCCTGGCTCTGCTTTGCTCTTGCCCGGCAAGCGCCGCGCCGGTTAGCGGCTACAAGGTTGTAGGGACGTATCCGCACTCGACCGCGAGCTATACGGAAGGTTTCTTCTACCTGGACGGGCTGTTTTATGAAGGCACGGGGCTTGAGCGGCATTCGTTTGTCAAGGTTATCGACCCGGCGACCGGCAAAGCCGTGCAGCAGCTGGAGTTACCGCCGCAATACTTTGGCGAAGGCATTGTGGACTGGGGGCCGAATCTGTATGAGTGGACCTGGAAGTCGCATGTCTGCTTTGTCTATGACCGCTTTACCCTGCGGCCGGTCAAGCAGTTCACCTATACGGGGGAGGGCTGGGGGATGACGCACACCGCCAAGCAGATCATTACCAGCGACGGCACAGCGACCCTGCGCTTCCGCGACCCTGCGACATTTGCCGAGGTGCGCAGCATTGCGGTCAAGGACGGCTCACAGACTATCGACCAGCTCAATGAGCTGGAGTACATCAAGGGCGAGATTTATGCCAACGTATGGCATCAGGATCGGATTGCACGTATTTCGCCGCGTGATGGGCGGGTGCTGGGCTGGATCGACCTGAGCGGGATTTTGCCGGATGACCAGAGGATCGATGCAGAATCGGTGCTGAACGGCATTGCATACGATGCGCAGCACGACCGGCTGTTTGTGACCGGCAAGCAGTGGCCCACGATCTTTGAGATCAAGCTGGTGCCGAAGGCGGCTGCGAAGGCAGCGCGCTAGCTATCCTTTTTAAGGATGTCAGCAGGAGCTCGGGTACGGTTTTCCTAGATTTAGATAGGAGGAAAGCTGCTGTTTTGCGGCAATCTGCGGGTGTGGAAAAACAGCGTTTTCTGCAATGTTTGGGGGAGTACGCGGGACGGTATAAATAGGTTGTTTTGTAGCATAAATTAGTGTTTTTTAGTGTTTATTAACATCCCTTTAACACTATAGCTGCATTGGCACTCCAGTTTCGGAGTTGAAAATCATGTGCCAACCTTGGCGCACGTCGGTAACAAAATGTTGGCTCATAGTTATGGCTCCGTGTGATTTTTGCCTCATGCTGGAAGACATGGTGACCGGCTTATGTTGCTCACGATCCTTCGTTGCACATGAGCTCAGAAGCAGACTTGTAGCGTAATGCCATACTCACTCTTCCCTTTTAGCGTTCGTCGGGTACCGTTGCCGGTAGCACTCCTGGCGCTGGGGCTGTTTGCAACGGCCTGCCATCAGCACGCCACGCCTCTCTCCGGCCTTTCGCGCGCGTTTCCCGCTCGCATGCCGCAGCGCGTGGTGTGGGCTTGGGAGGAGCCGGAAGACCTGCACACTTTGCCGCCCAGCATAGGGGTGGCCTACCTTGCTGAAACTCTGGTCCTAAGTGGAGGAGGGAGCGATGGGGGGCATGGGGCAGGTGTGACCATTCTGTCGCGCCGTCAGCCGCTTCGCCCTGCGCCGTCCGCGCCGGTCATGGCGGTGATCCGAATTGAAACCACGCGCACGTTTGTTGCTACGTCGGCGCTCGCCGCTGCCGTGGCTGCGCATGTAGGGCAACTGGTTCGTCAGCAGACGCAGAGTACCGGCCTGCGTGCCATGCAGATCGACTTCGATGCCACGGTGTCCCAGCGACCTTTTTATGCTGATCTTCTCCGACAGCTTCGCCCGCAGCTTCCCGCCGGGACGCCGCTTTCTATCACGGCTTTGGTTAGCTGGTGCGGCGAGCGTTCCTGGCTGCATGACCTGCCGCCCGGAGAAATCGACGAAGCCGTTCCCATATTTTTCCGCATGGGCGGCCCGCGTGCCTTGGCCGGTAATGCCGGGGCGCACTGCTACACGATTACGGAACCGCTTTGCCAAGGGAGCTTCGGCCTGTCGCTCGACGAACCATGGCCGGGGGAAGCTGCAGGTGGAGGTACCCGCATCTACTTGTTCGCTCCTTCGCCCTGGCTGCCGAAACAGCTTGCCGCTGTAGCCGGAGCTCCACTACAGTCACTCGCAAAGGAGCTTAGCCAATGACACCGATGACACGCGCGCATCCATACCAGTGCTCCAAGCCGATTGCGTTTGCTGTTTTCCTTGCCGCCTACATCCTGGTCAGCAATGCTTGCGCGGTCTCCTTCTAAGTTTGGCGTACATCCTTAACAAAAATTATTGGCTTGCAATTAAGGATTACTCTACTTGTAGACAGGAGATTGCAGTTTGTACGTAGACGCATTAAACATCTTGTGGGATATGTGACACTTTGGTATTCATTTAGACGTAAGCTCATAAACGATTGTGGAATAAATCTAAACCATACCAAGTTGCAAGACCTGATCCATACGCTTTGCCAACCCTAAAAAATCCTTGTAGCAACTTCTTACCGCCTCCCCATGAGCTCCAATGGCTCCGTCTGCGGGCTTCAATGAGAAAATTGGCTTATGTGCTTCCATTGCCATAGGCATCAAACTGCGATAATGCTTCAACAATGCAAGTTTCGCGGAATCTTCACTTACGCTAGGAATCTCCAAATCTGGTTCGTTTAAAACGGAAGCACGATATACCTGCGGGATTTTCTTCATCCATTGCTCATAGGCTTTGACAGGTTTGCTATCGCGAATTCCATGCTGCATAACGACATAACCCATCGGCACTATTCGCCCTTGAGGTAGGGACAACTCAAGGTCATGAGGCACTTTTTCCAGCCTAGTCTTCCAGTCTCTACGCCATTCCCTGACAGTTGGACCGAGGTTTCTCAGGCCCTGGATAGAAAAGAGGTCGGGAGCTAAAGGAACGACCATATGTTCCGCTGCAAGCAAAGCAGTTCGATTGATAGCACCAAGATTTGGACCGACATCCATCAAAATTAATTCTGCTTCCATTGATTTCGCTGCCATCATCATAATTCTATGGAATGAACTCAGCGTTCGAAATGCAGCTTCTTTACCGCCGCCGGCTTCAGGCCACTCGCGAGACAAAAGATCCTCAAAACGAGATAGGTCCAAATCGCCTGCAACAAGCCCTAAATTGGCAGTCAGCTTTTCCACCCGAGGCACACCGATATCTCCGGTTCGTTTCATAAGTGGCTCAATGCAGCCGAAAACAGTACCCCGGGGACGCTCCCCCAAAATCGCCTCAATACGATCATCGCTGAGGAACATCCTGGTTAAGTTTGCCTGGGGATCAAGGTCAATAGCCAAGGTTGAAATGCCTCGGTCTGAAAACATCCATGCGAGATGATAAACAAGAGAGGTTTTACCGACTCCGCCTTTATTGTTGAAAAAAGCCACTGTTTTCATTCGGGTCTCCGCTTTACAACAGCCAACACGGCGTGGCTTTCAAAAGTAAATTCTGCGGGGGGATTACCGTTTTCTCTCAATAACTTTTGTGTTCTCTGAATACCATAGCCATATCGGTTTACGTAGCCCAGATTCTTCATGGCTTCAGCAACAATTGGGTTACGGTAGCTACTTGCACGTGTGAAGTTGGAGGGATTGACTTCTCCATAAAGCCCCCCTGGGCTATGGATTTCAATCCTGTCGGCAAACCAGTAGAAACGAATAGGAGTGTTGGACTCATAATTTCTATGAACGACAGCATTCATTAAAAGCTCCCGGATAGCACCTTCCGGATAATTGCTCATCATTCTTTCATGCAGTGCTGAAGTGGATTGAAGAGTATGCCTATTCATGGATCGGACGCGCGTATCAAGTTCTCGTAAAACCGATAGTAGATCTCCTGAAATCTCCGCTTGATCATCGGGAAGATCTGAAAGCTCGCTTGCTGGAAGAACTAAAAACTGTATGTACGCGCCTGGGAGGTAAAAACGAGGATTTTGGCCAATTAATAAAATTCCAGCAAAAGTCGGTGTTTGAGTCGCCAGGTTAAACAGTCTTAAAGAGGATAGCTGCTCATCGATGGTTCTCTGATTAGCCTCGATTACCTCCTCAGCAACAGCTTCTGCTCTATATGCATTGAATTGCCCCAAAGCAAGATCTGCTCTACTACTTTCAAGACAAGGACTGGAATCAAAGCTGCGTGCGAAAGATACTCTTTTCTCAGTAAGCAGTCTCTCCTCTTGTTCATTCGCTTGAGCGCGTCTAGGTCCAACCCGTATCCAGACTCTCCCTTTATAACGAACCGGGGGCAGGTCAGATGGCAATACTTCCACAACAGCAACGTCGCCATCCTCCAGAGAAAGCTTCTGAACTGTAAGAGCAGGAAGCGGCTGAACGTTGCCGTCACTTCTTATAGCGGCAAGCGATTGGAGCAAGCGATCCGAAACGCTGAGTCCAGATAAAGAACCATCATCATAGGCACCAAGGATTAAATAACCCGGCTGCCGATATGAAGGAAAATCATTTGCAAAAGCGCATATAACCTGGCCGAATTTTTCGGTATCCGTCGTAGAGGTAGTTCGCTCAACACGGTCCGACTCAAGATCAGTCAACATTTGTTGAAGCTCTATCTGTGTCAGCAATTTCCACCCTATGGTCATCCTAGCTCAATGTGGCAGCAGAGGGATGCCGGGCTGCAATGGCCTGCCTGACCAACTGTCAACTTTAGACTTTAAAGCTACAAGGTATTGACACCAGCCAAGAATCCGGTGGGCAGGATTAAGGGGTGACAGCTGAAAAGTCTAAAACTTGAGGAGCGAACTTGAACAGTAAACCAGAACTGTGTGGTGGTTCTTCAGTGATTCAGCGGACATCTGACGAAGACAAGTACAAGCTATTGAGTGATCGGCACACTAAGCGGCATAGCCTCTTTGAGCTGGCTGTGGGCTATGGGCTGATTTTGCTGGTGGTTTGGACGCCTCGGCCTTGGCAGCAGGGGATTTATCTTGTTGCTGCGGTGTACCTGACTGTTGTGACCTGGCTGCGGTATCGCGGGTTGGGGGCGATGGGGGTTCGGGCTGGGGGGTTGCTGCGGTCGTCGTGGATCGTGGGGGTGGCTGGGGTGCTTGCGGCGGCTACCGTCTTTGCGGCATATCGGCGGGGCGGGCTAAACCTTGTCGGTGTGGGCGTAGGTGGGCCGATGGATTTTATGCGGCGGTACTGGGGGTACGCCATCTGGGCGTTTCTACAGCAGGTGCTGCTGCAGGACTTTTTTCTGCGGCGGCTGCTGTGCTTGATGCCGGGGCGTCCTGTTTTGGCGGCGGGCGCGGCTGCCGGGATTTTTGCGTTCGCGCATTTGCCCAATCCGATTTTGGCACCGGTGACGTTGCTTTGGGGATTTATGGCTTGCTTACTGTTTTTGCGGTATCGCAATTTGTGGCCGCTGGCGGTGGTGCATGCCTTGTTCGGGATTACGCTGTCGGTGGCCATGCCGCCGACGGTGATTCGCGGGATGCGGGTGGGGCTTGGGTATGTGCATCATTCGGCGCATAGGCCGGTGCGGGGGGTTGTTTTGGGTGGGCCGCCGCAGCATTGGACGGTAAGTCCGGAGCGGGGTAAGGCAAAAGCAGATCCTTCGCTTCGCTCAGGATGACCCTTTTTTAAGGTAATTCTTGTTTCTCAGGATGATTCCTTGTTTTTCAGAATGACTCCTTATTTTTCATTCTTTAGGATGGCCTCTTATTCTTAAGCTTTCCCGGTTCCTTTCAGGAAACCCTAACTTTCAGAAGTTCATGGATTGAGGGCTGCTCAGGCTGCTAGCTGGTCTCTCATTTCTTGTTCTTCTCCGGGCAGGTGCAGGGTGGTGGCAATGCCTGCGGCCAGCACGTAGAGCCCGGCGAAGATCCAGATGACACCGGAGACGCCGACCCTGGGCAGAAAGATGCCGGCAATTGCGGGGCCTAGCCAGATGCTGGTGCCTGAGCCCAGGTTCATGATGGACATGGCTGCGCCGCGCGACTTGGGGGCGAGCGTGGCCATGATGGCGCTTAACGGGACGAAGCCGGCAAGGGTGATGCCGTAGGCCATGCCGGCGAGCATGACCAGGGGGTAGTTGCGTCCGAAATGGTCGGGGACGTAGAAGAGGCCGAGGGTGGCAAGTGCGCAGCCGCATGCGCCGACAAAGGTAACGGTGCGTCGCCAGCCGATGCGGTCGCCCACGTAGCCCCAGATGAAGTTGAAAACGACATTGGTGGCGAACATGACACTGAGAATTTGCAGCCACTGCACAAGCGAAAAGCCGATGGTGTGGATGTAGTAGACGGGGAGAAATAGCAGGAAGCCGAACTCGGAAGTGGTGGTAATAACGGCGACCAGGCCGCCGAGTCCGACGCGGGGCTTGATCCAGGCGATAGAGAGGCCGGAGAAAAGCACGGCGAAGGGGCTGCCGGTTCGATTGATTTGCAGACCGCTGAGGCCCTGTTTTTCATGCACGCCGAGCAGGGCGATCAGGCCGCCGATGAGTACAAAGCCGCTTGAAAGCCAAAGCGAAGTATACGTGCCGTAGCGCGGCACGGAAAAGCTGGCCAGAAGCGAGCCGAGCGTAGGCAGGCCGCCGGTGCGGGCTACCCAGAACCAGCCTACGGCGGTAGCGAGATAGCTTTTGGGTGTGACGGCGGTGACCCACACCAGGAAGCTGAAAGCGAACAGCGGGTAGCCGAAGCCTCGGATCATGTAGGAGACAGCGATGACCGGGTAGTTAGCGTGGGCGATGCCGATGAGCAGAAACGGGATTTCGCAGATGACCCAGATGAGCAAGCCGGCCCACATGACTTTTTTGGGTCCGTAAAGGTCAGAGAGGGTGCCGCTGAGCCAGGCGGCGATGGCAGCGGTGGCACCGTAAAGGGTGAAGACGAGCGCGACTTGCGAACCGGTGAAGTGCATGTCACGGAGCATGGGCGACAGGAAGCCTGCCTCGACGCCGTCGCCGATCATGAACAGGAGCAGGCCCAGGTAGCCGATGGCGAGCTCGGGGTAGATGCCTGCTTTTTCGAGGCGTGTTGCGAGTGCGGTCATGCTGTTTTACCTGAGAGATACTGACGGATGGTGGCGGAGGCGCTTTGTTTGCTGAGGGCGATGAGTGCCTGCTCGACTTGTTGCACGAACGCCCGGTTGGCCGGGAGCGCTTCGCCGAAGATGGAGCGGATGGCGAGCATGGAGCGCGGATCGGTGCCGCCTGCTGTGGCGGTAGCGCGGAGTTCGGCGGCGCGGGCGTCTACGATGTCGAGCGGGTGGTTCTTTTCATCGGTTTTGGCCTGGAAGTAATGGAGCCAGCTAGCGATGACCAGGCTGAGCAGTGGGACGGGGCGGCCTTTGGCAAGCAGCTCGACGATGGAGGGCAGCACCCACTTGGGCATTTTCGCGGAGCCCTCAGAGCAGATGCGGGTGACCTGGTCGTGAATGCCGGGGTTGGCGAAGCGCTCGATTAAAGTCGCTTTGTACTGGACTACATCGGTGCCGGGAATGACGGGAACGACCGGGGTGACTTCCTCCATAAATTGCTGGATGAAGGTGACGAAAAGGGGGTCGTGCATCACCTCGTGCACGTAGGTGTAGCCGGTAAGCGCGCCGAGATAGGCCATGGCCAGGTGGCTGCCGTTGAGCAGGCGCATCTTCATCAGCTCATAGGGGGCGACGTCGGTGACGAGCTCGGCACCTGCTTTTTCCCAGGCCGGGCGACCGCTGCAGAAGTGGTCTTCAATGACCCACTGCTTGAAGGATTCGGTCATGACGGGCCAGGCATCATCGTAGCCGTACCGGGCTTTGAGGGCTATGCCGTCTTCGGGGGTAGTGGCGGGGGTGATGCGGTCGACCATGCTGTTAGGGAAGGCTACCTTTGCGGCGATCCACTGCTCAAGTTTTGGGTCGCGCAAGGCGGTGTAGGCAAGCATGACACTTTTGAGTACGTCGCCGTTGCCTTGCAGGTTGTCGCACGACATGAGGGTGAAGGGCGGCAGGTTGCGAAGGCGGCGGCGGTCGAGCGCGGCGGCGATGAAGCCGATGGAGGTTACAGGCTCGTCCGGGTTGGCAAGGTCGTGCCGGATGTCGGGATGGCCGGCGGTGAAGGTGCGTGTTCCTTCGTCGATGAAGTAGCCGCCCTCCGTAATAGTCAGCGAGACGATGCGGGTGTCCGGTGCGGCCAGAGTCTCGATGGCGCGGGTGCGATCGTCGGGGGCAAGGATGAAGTCTGTAATGGAACCGATGATGCGGGCGTGCTGGGCTTCTGCGCTCTTTTCGACCACTGTGTACAGGCAGTCCTGCCCTTTGAGGGCGTCGCGCATACGGCTGTCGCCGGGCAGCACACCCAGGCCGCACTCGCCCCAGCGCGGCTCATCGGGCATGTGCAGCAGATCGTCAAGGTAGACGGCCTGGTGGGCGCGGTGGAAGGCTCCTACACCGATGTGGACTGTGTGATGCCGGAGCGCGGCGCGGTCGTAGGTCGGCGTTTGCACGCGCTTGCTGAGACGGGGCAGTAGTGCATTTCCGAGCCTGGCACCTTGTTCCAATGTAGCTACTTCAGCCAATTTGTCTACTTCATTCACGCGCTTGCTCCTCCGACTGCCCAGCAAACATAGCTGAAACGCGGGAGCCTCCACAAGCAATTCGTCGCAATCTCCGCTGTTATTCGAGGCCTTCGAGCACTTCTCTCAGGATTTCATCGGAGAGTTCCGGGTCGTCCACGACGCGAGCAAGCATGACGGCACCGACCATGGACGCGAGGGAGCGAATGGCTTCCTTGCGGGCATTGCGCCGAGGTGTCCAGGGGAAATGATCGGCTATTTTGGCGATGAGCCCGCGGATGTAGTTCGTCACCACCGTACGCGTCGCGGGCTGACTGCGGAAATCCGTCGCAAGCGCGGTCATAATGCAGCCGCCTCCGGGATTGTCGCGGTGCTGTGCGCTCAGGTAGTCGCGGTACATGTTCTGCTTGCCTTCGTGGGACTTTGCAAGGCGATCCACTTCAGCCAGCGTGGTTTGCGAGGCATGCTCAAATGCTTCGGCCAGCAGGTCTTCCTTTGAGTCGAAATGGTTGTAGAAGGAACCGTGCGTCAGGCCGGTCGCAGTCATGATTTCGCTGATGCTCGCACCCGAGAAGCCTCGCTCACGAAACAGGCGAGCTGCCTGCTGCAAGGCTCGTGTGTGTTTCTCTGCTGTTTCTGAAGGCGGGTATCGCATATAAGCCCTAGTTTACTGGAAATTCCCTTCCATGGTGCACTCCATACTTGACTCCATTCCTTATCTGCATCATGCTTGAAACAAGCCAAACCTGATTGGCATAAGGTTTCAGGGAAAGTTTTTCTAGGGGCTCGGTCGCATTCAGGATGTTTGCGGCGCAAATTTGATAACAGAATCACACATGGGAGAAGCAGATGAGCGAACAGATACAAGGCACAACTATGGGAACGGCAGTGGTTACAGGGGCATCTTCGGGAATTGGAAAGGTGTATGCCGAACGGTTAGCGCGGCAAGGCTATGACTTGATTCTTGTTGCACGGCGAGCTGACAGGCTCCAGGCGCTGGCCAAGGATCTGAAAGCACAGTACGGCGTGACTGTGCAAACAATTGCCGCTGATCTGGGCGATGCCGGGGAGCTTGAAAAAGTCGTACAGGCGATTGGAAGCGACACATCGGTGACGATGCTGGTCAACAATGCCGGGACCAACAAAGTAGGGTTGCTGGGGGATCTGAAGTGGACGGAACTTGAAGCCATGATCCATGTCAATGTCACGGCTCTTACGCGGTTGACGCTGGCGGTACTGCCCGGATTCAAGGAACGCAACCGCGGCGCTATCGTCAACATGGCTTCCATAATGGGCTTCCACAGCTATCCCGGTATCAGCATTTACAGCGGCAGCAAGGCATTTGTCGTCAACTTTACGCGGGGGCTTCAGGAAGAGCTTGCAGGCACCGGGATCGCCGTCCAGCTGGTTGGCCCGGCAGCGACCGTGTCAGAGATCTGGGACATCCAGGGCCTCCCGTTATCGGCCCTACCCGCGGAAATCGTCATGACGACTGAAGATTGCGTAGATGCATCGTTGCAAGGGCTGGCCATGGGAGAGAAGACTACGTTGCCCTCGGTCCATGACGCCCAAAAGCTTGCGGATTACGATGCGGCGAGTTCCGCGCTGTTTGAAGCTTCACAGCAAACCGGCAAGCCTGCACCGCGCTATAAAGTGACGCAGTAAAAAGCAGCCGTGGTGCGCCGGTCAACATGTGCGGAGTGTCTGGACTGGTGCCCGGGATAGGCTTGGTATAAAGCGCATTGTAGAGGTCGGATCTTGGGTCAGGTTTTGAGTCAGATTTTGAGAATGTTCAAGCGCGTCCAGCCGTGCTAGACTTCCGCGCATGCAACTTATTTTGATTCTGGTTGTGCTGCTGCTGCTTTTTGGAGGCGGCGGTTATTACATGGGTCCCGGTATGGGCTACTACGGCGGGGGCGGTCTTAGCCTGGTTTTGCTGGTAGTTGTGCTGTACCTGCTGCTGGGCCGAGGCCGTACGCGGTTGTAACTCGTCAGCTGTCGCGACGGTACAGCAAATCGCGGATCGCACCGCGACGAGCTTCGTTCGCTTCAGCCGTGGACTTGCGTTCCTCGGCGTCCATGTGGCGCTTGGGAGTGCCGTCTTCCGCGTCGGGGGAGCTGCACTCCAGGCAGCGATTGGCAAAGCCGGGTTTGCCCGGCTTCAGCTCAAACTCCTCACCACATGCGACACATACCTTGATTGGGAACGCCATACTTCTCCAGAATAAAGGATTTCTTCAAGCGGGTGCAGCCGCTTGGTAACACCTAGCCGAAAACCAGTATAGGGATGAGGCGTAGTACCAACCGATTGTCATGCTTATAGCAAAGTACGGTTGGTGGAAGATACAAAGTACGTGTCACTTTAAGAAGATTTGTGTAAGTTGCTCGTTGCCGATTTCGCGCTCAGAGTCCGGTCATTCTGAGGAACGAAGCGACGAAGAATCTGCTTTTATGCTGATAAAGAGAAAAACAGATCCTTCGCTACACTCATGATGACCCATTTTTGAATGGGCGCAGACTTTGCACATACCCTCTGAGCGAAGCTCCGTACAAAGCGTAGTCAAAGAATCTGCTTTTACCTCTGCTCCCTATACAACCTTGTTCCACCCTAGAGCGCAAGAAACGCCAGAGCAGGTGCTGTATACCAGGCCCCATATTTCAATGCAAAATATGGGGCATCGGAGCTACCGTGCAGAGGTAGTTTTTGCTGTCGCCTTCTTGGCAGGTACTTTTTTGGTTGCGGTCTTCTTTGCGGCGGTACTTTTTGCGGCTGCGGACTTCTTAACGGCAGTTTTTTTGACAGCAGGCTTGGCTGCTGGTGTTTTTGCTGTAATTTTCTTTGCTGTCGTTTTCTTTGCTGTAGTTTTTGCAGCGGTTTTCTTGGCAGCCGGCTTTTTAGTTGCTGTCTTCTTGGTAGCTGTTTTACTTGCGCTACGCCGCTCTACTGCGCTGGGGCTTTTTGCCTGGGCCTGCTTGGCATGCGCGCCGCCTGCGGAGACTTGCTCCTTGCGCGAACGCTCGCTATCGGGGGCCTTCCCGTTGTTCTTCGATTTTGCTTTTGGCTTGCAGCTGCCTTGCTCGCTCTCACCCTTGCCCGGAACAGGCTCAAACCCCGGCCAGCATCGTGACGTTTTCTTGTCTTTTTTCTCTGCCATTGCACTCTCCTCAACCAGCTCCAGCTCAAAACTGGTTTGTCCATGAGAGTGCAGTATTGCACCATATGTTGTGCGAAATGCTTAGGTACATCTTCACGGCGAAAAGAGTTGTGACTTTGGTTTGGAATGTGCCCGGAAATGTCCAGAAATGTGACTAGAAATATATTTAGGGAACTCGCTTGATCGACCGTTTGGCTGCAGGCCGCACGCGCCGGGTTACAGGTAAGGGTGCTTCCGTGATGACTACTTTCTTGACGGGCCGCCGTCGTGTCACTTTTCCCAGTGCTGCAATTTCCTGCTCATCCAGCTCGCGCATTTCACCCGGCGGCAGGTCCAGAATCAACGGACCAAAGCCTACACGCCGGATTTTCTCGACGTGGTGACCGACTTCCTCGAACATTTTGCGCAGCTCGCGGTTGCGGCCTTCGATCAGGGTCAGCTCATACCAGGGGTTTTCCGCGTCTTTCAACAGCTTGATGGTTACCGGAGCCGTCATCACGCGGCCTTCACGCGTGCCGTAGCGGCCCTTGTCGATCATCACGCCTGTCCGCAGTTGCTCGATAGCCCCATCTGCAGGCTTACCGCTCACCTTGACCAGGTATGTTTTTTCGACTTGCGTTGAGGCTTTGGTGAGCAGGTTGGCGAGCTCCCCGTCGTTGGTCATCAGCAGCAGACCTTCGGAAAGATAGTCGAGCCGCCCGACCGGGTACACGCGCCCGGCGTTCTTAACACGCTCAAAAAACTGCATGACTGTCGGGCGGCCTTCCGGGTCAGAGACCGTGGTGACGTAGCCGCGCGGCTTGTTGAGCATGTAGTAGCGGTGCCGCTCGGGGCCTTGCAGCAGCTTGCCGTTTACGCGGATGTGGTCTTTCTCAAGATCGGCTTTGGTGCCGAGCTCAGTCACCATTTGCCCGTTGACGTGGACAAGTCCTTGCACAATGAGCTCTTCTGCCTTGCGGCGGGAGGTTACGCCGGCTGCCGCGATGATCTTTTGCAAACGTTCTTCAGCCATTTTTACCTTCCTGTGGTCCTGGGATGCCCTGCGGGTCAGGCTTCGCCGTCCCATTTAGCGTAACGGAGATGCCCGGCGCTACCGGCTCCTCCACCGTAACTACAATCGCCGATGGAGCCAGCGTCGGCTTCTCACCCCGCCCGGGCTCTTCGACAGGTACCGGTTCGGGCTCTTCCGTTTTTTGTGTCTTTTCAGTTTCCAGCTTTTCGGCCATTGCATCCTCCGGGGCGTTCAACTCGCCTGCCATTTTTTCAAACTCCTCCATTGAGGGCAGCTCCGCCAGGTCCTTCAATCCGAAACGCAGCAGAAACTCTTTGGTCGTCTTATATAGGATAGGCCGCCCGACAACAGGCTTGCGCCCTGCGGTGGTCACCAGCTTGCGGCTTACCAGGGAGCCCAGGACGCCGCCTGATTCTACCCCGCGAATCTCTGCTACTTCAGGGGCGGTGACCGGTTGTTTGTAGGCGATGACTGCGAGGGTTTCGAGCGCCTGGAGAGTCAGCTTCATGACCGGCTTCTGGCTCTTTACAAAAGCTCGCACGGCTTCGTGGTACTCGGGCTTGGTGCCGATGCGGTAGCCCCCGGCGATCTCGCGCAGCTCCATGCCGCGCCCATCCGAGCTATATTCCACTATTAAATTGTGCAGTGTAGACAGGATGCACTCCCGGGCTTCGCGGTCACGGAGCCGGATTGCGCGCTTGTCCCCGTCGGGGTCGCCTATCAGTACCGGCTCGCCATGTGCCTGGTGGGCTTCTGAAATCTCAGGCTGATTGTGCGGCGCGTCTGCGGCAACCGTGTCTTGGACAAAACCGGGTGCTTCTAAAGGTGCTTCCAAAGCGGACGTATTTGCTGCCTTCTGTCGCGCCTCGGCCGTGCGCTCCGCCAGGGCTTCCTCGCCGAACAGGGTTACCAGCTGCGCCAGTGTCACCGGCTCTTCCGCGGCATAGATTACTGCTTCGACTTTGCCTCGCACACCCATCTTCAACCTTACCGCCCGTAAAAGAAGCGGCGCTTCGGTCTATCGTACCTACGTACCGAAGCGCCGGGAAGTGTGCGGAGGAAAGGCGTGGGCGCTAGTGCAGAAA
Organism: uncultured Acidobacteriaceae bacterium; assembly: GCA_964236655.1. Lineage (GTDB taxonomy): Bacteria > Acidobacteriota > Terriglobia > Terriglobales > Acidobacteriaceae > EB88. The sequence goes on from CAXSFX010000019.1 coordinate 30,706, forward strand.
GAGCCGGAACCCCCAGAAGAGAATGCCGGCAAGCAGCGCTGCCGCAGGCAAGGTAACTACCCATGCCAGGACAATGTTGCGCACGGTTGACATCTGCAAGCCGCTGCCGTTCGCAACCATGGTGCCTGCCACGGCAGACGACAGCACATGCGTGGTCGAAACCGGCAGGTTGTACTGGCTGGCCATGATAATGGTTGCCGCAGCCACAAGCTCAGCCGATGCGCCTTCCGCGTATGTCAGGTGCGTTTTGCCGATTTTGGAGCCGACCGTGATAACGATGCGCTTCCAGCCCACCATGGTGCCCAGTCCCAGCGCCAGGGCAACTGCCACCTTGACCCAGGTGGGGATGAACTTGGTGCTTTTGTCCAGATTGCTCTTGTAGTTGGCGATCACCGGCGCTTCCTGCGGCGTCCACTTCACAGCCTTCTGTTTGCCCACTTCGCGGAGTGCTTCGCTTTGCAGGTACATATCATTGCGCACATTGCGCTGCTGTGCGGGCGGCACGTTGGCCAGCGACTTGTATTGCAGCAGCTCCTGCTCGATCTGCCCGGACATCTGCTGAAGGCCGATCATGGTTTCCGGCGTAAAGTGCTTGGTCCGCACATAATCCAGCAGGGCTGTACGGTCCTTCTCGCCTAGCGAACTGGTTGGAGAGTTGGCTGAGGCAGGGTCGCCGGCCTGCCCGGTACCGGGGCTTGGAGGTGCACCATTTGCCTGCGGCACAGTGACGACAGGCGGCGCGCCTGCGGGCGCATGCGCTGTAAACACACGCTGCGCCTGCTCGCTAATGGCCGAGAAGGTCTGCACCTGGCTGAAGCCCATGGCATGGTTGAGCGCGTAGGCGGTCGGCACGGTGCCGATCAGGATAAGCATGATGAGGCCCATGCCTTTTTGGCCGTCGTTCGAGCCATGACCGAAGGAAACGCCGGTGCAGGTAAGGATGAGCAGGCAGCGGATCCAGAACGGCGGCGGGGCATCGCTCTCGGGTGCCTTGTAGAGCTCAGGCGACTTGATGAAAAACTTGAGGAGCAGCAGGCAGATTGCCGCCAGACCAAAGCCGATGAGCGGGGAGAAGATCAGGGCTCTAAACACGCCTGCGGCTGTGGACCAATCCACGCCGCTGGTGCCGTTTCTGCCGCTGATGAACTGGTTAGACAGGCCGACGCCGATGATGGAGCCGATCAGCGTGTGCGAGCTCGATACCGGCAGGCCGAACCACCAGGTGCTCAGGTTCCAGATAATGGCCGCGATGAGCAGCGAGAAGATCATGGCAAAGCCCGCGCCGGAGCCGACCTTGAGGATCAGCTCAACGGGCAGGAGCGAGACGATGGTGTAGGCAACGCCGCCCGAGGATGTGAGCACGCCGACGAAGTTCCAGAAGCCGGAGTAGACAACGGCGATATGCGGCTCAAGCGTGTGGGTGTAGATGACGGTTGCCACAGCGTTTGCCGTGTCGTGGAAGCCGTTGACAAATTCAAAGCCGAGCGCAATGAGCAGGGCCACGCCAAGCAGGACGTAGGGCCAGATCGTAGGCTGCGGTGAACGGGCCAAATCGTGGATGATTTGCCCGGCGGCATAGCCGAGGCCGCCGAGCAGCGCAACGGCAAACACGGCCATGCCGACTTTGCCGGGCCGCTGGTCCATCTTGCTGTGCAACAGGGATTTGGGGTCGGCGGGGTCGTACGTCTGGGGCTTTGCGGGAAGAGGAACAGAAGTCTGGCTCATTGGTACCTCGTGTCTATAACCGGCAAGGTACCAATCCCCAGCAGGTATTTGCATCAACTAAGCACCGAATGCAGATGAATATTGTGTAAACAGGCTTAAAAACTACTCGGCCCCATCTCCAAAGGCATGTGCCGGCGTTGCCATGAGTAATTCAAAACCTTCATGCTTTTTGATGAATACCTCGGCGAAGTTTGCGTCCTGGCGTAGCAGGATGGCTTGCAGACGCACCAGCTCAAGCAGGGCCAGGAACATGCAGATGAGGGCTTGCTCCGAGCGGGTCCCGGCAAGCAGGCGACTCAGTGCGACCGGGCGGTCTTCAAGCACAAGGCGTCGGCGCAAGTACTCGATCATCTGGCTTTCGGTAACGGAATCTTCCTGGATGTCGAGAATTGGGCGTTTGCGCAGGCGGTCCATGACGTCGCGGAAAGCGCGGACCAAGTCGGGAACGTCTGCGGTGATTTCGCCCGGCTGTGTGTTGTTTTTCAGAAGTGCGTCGGCTAGCGGACGGGTCCAGGTAGCGGCTTCGATTCCCTGCTTTTGCAGGAGCATTTGCGCGGCGTTTTTGAAGCGCTCGTGCTCCAGCAGGCGCTCGACAAGCTCCATGCGCGGGTCTTCGTTTGCTGTTTCCGGGGAGTCTGCCGGGGCGCGAGGCAGCAGCATGCGGCTCTTGATGTGGATGAGCAGCGACGCTGTGTAGATGAACTCCCCGGCGTTGTCGACGTCGGTTTCCTTGAGGCGTTCGACGTAGGCGAGGAACTGGCCGGTGATTCGTGCGATGGGGATGTCCCAGATGTCGATGTCCTGCTTGCGGATGAGGTCCAGCAGGAGGTCGAGGGGGCCGTCGTAAACGCGGCCCACGGTTACGGAGAAGGCGCTGGTTGTGCGAGCAGCGGTGCCGGCGCTTGCAGGCTTGGGGATGGATGGTTGGGCCTTCGCAATCGCGACATTTTCATCCGGCTGTTGCGGGAGACCGGTGACCATTACCGCAATGGTCCCATGCCCATTGCCTCGCGCACCGGCTCCATGGTTTGCTCGGCAGCCTGCTCCGCGCGTTTTGTACCTTCAAGGAGAATGTCGATCACTTCGTCCGGCTTGCTGAGGTAGTAGGCGCGGCGCTCCTGCATGGGGGCGAGCTCGGCCACGATGGCGTCGGCAAGCCAGCCCTTGCACTCAATGCAGCCGATACCTGCGGTTGTGCAGCCATCCTGAACTTTGGCGAAGATGTCTGCTGAGGAGAAAACCTTGTGCAGGTCCCCGACCGGGCACTTGTCCGGGTCGCCGGGGTCGGTGCGGCGGATGCGCGCCGGGTCGGTGACCATGGGCTTGAGCTTCTTGCGGATTTCCGGTTCCGGATCGGAGAGCAGGATGAAATTGTTGTAGCTCTTCGACATCTTGCGGCCGTCGGTGCCGGGGAGTTTGGGGGTGGGGGTGAGGAGGACTTGGGGTTCCTGTAATAACTTAGTTCCCGCTTCGACTTTGGCCCTTACATTCTCAGTTTCCTTCGAACCAGGTCTGCTTGCAACTTCTTTCAAGTAAGCAGTTGCTCCGTAGAGCGAATTGAACCGCCGCGCGATCTCGCGTGTTATCTCCACATGCGCTACCTGGTCCGCTCCAACCGGCACATGCAGTGAGCCACCGTGAATGCCGTATAGCAGGATGTCAGCCGATTGCAGCAGCGGATAGCCAAGAAAACCGTAAGTCGCTAAGTCTTTTTCCTGCAAGTTTTCAATTTGGTCCTTGTAAGTGGGCACACGCTCAAGCCAGCTAAGCGGTGTAATCATGCCTAGCATGCCAGCTAACTCGAAATGCTGCTTAACCAGGTTTTGCACGAAGAT